>JBEAWD010000074.1:0-20769 GCA_041160585.1 Pseudomonadota bacterium
ATGCAATCCCCACCCCCCCACCCCACACCCGCCACGGCCCCCGCATCAGAGCCAAGTGCCGCAGTGGACCAACTGCTGGCGCACGCCCCGTGGAACAGCGAGGGACAGGTACAGACACCCCATGCGCTGCTGAAGTACGACTGCAGCGCAGAGTTTCTGCCTGTGCTGGAAGACAAGCTCGGCGCCACCGGCGATGCGCCCTTGGCTGCGGTGATGTGCACCTCCTACCGGGTCAAATCCCCGGCCGGCCAGCCGCCACGCCCGGTCTGCTTTGCCTTCAACGGCGGCCCGGGATCGGCCTCCATCTGGCTGCAGCTGGGCGCCGTGGGGCCCAAACGGGTACGCATCGGCGACGACGGCTATGCGCCAGCCCCGCCCTACTCCGTGCAGGACAACCCCCTGACCTGGCTGGCCGACTTCGATCTGGTCTTCCTGGACCCGCCACACACGGGCTGGGCGGTGGCGCGCAGTGACGAAGCGCGCAAGAAGGTGCTGAGCGTGGATGGCGATGTGGCCGCGCTGACAGGTGTGATGCGCCAGTGGCTCAGCCGCCACCGGCGCTGGAATTCAGCCGTGTACCTGGCCGGAGAGAGTTATGGCACCACGCGAGGAGCCGCACTGGCCGACAGCCTGCAGGCGGCAGGTGTCTCGCTGGCTGGCGTGATCCTGGTCTCCTGCGCCATGGACCTGCAGACGCTGCGCTTCACGCCAGCCAACGATCTCCCCTACACGTTGTTTCTGCCGGCTATGGCCAACACCTCGCAGTACCACGGTCTGCTCAAGGGGCGGCTGGCAGCCTCCTCGCAGGCGGTCCGGGAGGCGGCCGAGGCCTATGTGGAAGAGGAGTACCTGGCGGCCCTGCACCTGGGCGCACGCCTGTCTCACGACCGCCGCCGCCGCGTGGCACGACGCTTGTCGGAACTCACTGGGCTGGATGCGACGCTGATCGAACACCACAACCTGCGCATCAGCGACCAGCTCTACTTCTTTGAGGCCATGCGCGCACAGGGCCGCATCGTCGGCCGGCTCGAATCCCGCGTCACCGGCCCCATGGGCGCCAACCGCAGCCGTACCTGGGAGTTCGACCCCGGTATCGACGCGATCAGCGGCCCCTACGCGATGGCCGGTCAGGCCTACTTCTCGCAGGAATTGGGCATTGAACTGCAGTCGCCGTACAAGGTGATCAACGGCGAAGTGAACAAGGGCTGGAACTGGAACCGTGGAGAGGCGCAAGGCAACCATTTCGCCAGCACCACAGCGGACCTGGCACGCGCCATGCGGCGCAACCCACACCTCAAGGTGCTGGTGGCCAGCGGACGCTATGACTTGGGCACGCCCTACAGCGCCACCGACTGGTCCCTGGCGCAGCTCGACATCTCCGATGAGGTACGCGCGCGGCTGACCCACCACTACTACGATGCAGGCCACATGATGTACACCCGTGAAGCAGATCTGCAGGCCCTGCATCGCGACCTACAGTCCTGGCTTCGTGCCTGACCTCCAGAGCCTACTGGGCTGCTCGAAACCCAACATCCAACAGGAGTCTGAACCATGTCCTCTGGCGGCTTTCACGTCCACGGTCCCCATGACCACGAACTCGAGCATGCGCGAAGCGGCCATGCCGATCACGATGCCCATGGCGATGAAGCCGCCAAGCGCATGACCAACCAGATCGCGCTGTTCACCGCCGTGATCGCCACGGTGGGTGCGCTCTTCGCCTACATGGGCGGGGCCACCCAGGCCAATGCCGGCATATACAAGAACAACGCGGCCATCAAGAAGACCGAAGCTTCCAACCAATGGAACTACTTTCAGGCCAAGAGCACCAAGCAGTCCCTGGCCGAGATCTCACGAGACCTCACCACCAGCGCCGCGGACCGCGAAAAGTACCAGGCCAAGATCGACCGCTACGAGAAGGAGAAGTCAGAGATCAAGGCCGTGGCCGAAGGGTTTGAGCAGACGTCGCGCGACTGGGACAAGAAGTCCGACGAGCAGATTCACCTGCACCACCGCTGGGCCCAGGCCACCACCGTGCTGCAGGTTTCCATCGCCCTGGCGGCCATCGCCCTGCTCACGCGCAGGAAGTGGCTCGAGTGGGGCATGTTCGGTACAGGCGCCCTGGGTGTGGCCATCGGCGTGGCCGCCATGCTGCACATCTGATCCACATGAAGCTGGCCACCTGGAACGTGAATTCGCTGTCGGTGCGGCTGCCGCATCTGCTGGCCTGGCTGACGGCCAACCCGGTCGATGCCCTGGTGTTGCAGGAGACCAAGCTCACCGACGACAAGTTTCCCCATGCCGAGCTGGCGGCAGCCGGCTGGCAGGCGGCCTGGTTCGGCCAGAAGACCTACAACGGCGTGGCCCTGCTGGTGCCGGCGGCACACGGCGCACCCACCGATGTCGTGCGCAACATCCCCGGATTTGAGGACGAGCAGGCACGCGTCATTGCCGGCACCCTGGGCGGCGCTGACGGCACCCGCGTCATCGGCGCCTACTTTCCGAATGGCCAGGCGCCCGGTACCGACAAGTTCGCCTACAAGATCCGGTGGCTGCAGGCCCTTGAAGAGTGGGTGCGCACCGAAATGCAGGCCCATCCTCAGTTGGTGCTGATGGGCGACTTCAACATCGCGCCCGATGACCGTGACGTCTATGATCCGGCGGCCTGGGCGGGGCAGATCCATTGCACCGATGAGGAACGCGCCCATTTTCGAAGCCTGCTCGGACTCGGCTTGCATGACGCGTTCCGGCTGTTCGAGCAAGCACCCAAGAGTTGGAGCTGGTGGGACTATCGCAACCTGGCCTTCCGCAAGAACCAGGGTCTGCGCATCGACCACATCCTGGTCAGCGACTCGCTGAAGACCCGCGTGACCGCTTGCCACATCGACAAGGAACCGCGGCGGGCCGAGCGCCCCAGTGACCACGCACCGGTGGTCGTGACCCTGGCGGACTGAAGACGATCAGTCGTCCAGGCCCAGGTCCTGGATCTTTCGCGTGATCGTGTTGCGGCCGATGCCGAGCTTCTGCGCGGCCTCGATGCGGCGCCCACGCGTGACCTCCAGCGCGGTGCGGATCAATCGGGTCTCGAAACAGCGGCTGAGCGAGTCCCACACATCAGCCTGCCCGGCGTCCAGCCGTGCCCGCGCATCGGCTTCCAAGCCGAGCAGCCACGCTGGCAGCTGCGCTGAGGGACGGTCGCCCGAGGTCACTGATCCCGTCGCGGCCGACGTTTGCACCGGCAAGCCTTCGGCCTGCGCCCCCGCAAGGCCAAGGGCATGGGCCGGGGGCCACCCCGGCGCGGCCTCCTGACCGGCTCCTGCTGGCCCGACGGGATCACCCGTCGTGGCGCCCGATGCGGCCGCCATGCCTTGTGCCGATCCAGGCGCACCCGCGCCGGCCATCTCCGGCGGCAAGTCCTTGACTTCAACCACCTGCGCCGGCGCCATCACCGTCAGCCAGTGGCACATGTTCTCAAGTTGCCGCACATTGCCGGGGAAATCGAAGGACGCAAAGGCCTGCATGGCTGGCTCGCTCAGGCGCTTGGCCTCGACACCCAACTCGCGCGCGCTGCGCTGCAGGAAGAAGCGCGCCAGCATGGGCACATCCTCATGCCGCTCACGCAGCGGCGGCAAGCGCAGGCGGATCACATTGAGCCGGTGGAACAGGTCCTCGCGGAAAGCGCCCTGGCGGACCCGCTCTTCCAGGTTCTGGTGTGTGGCGGCAATCACCCGCACCTGGCTGCGCAGCGGCTGGTGACCCCCCACCCGGTAAAACTGACCGTCGGACAACACGCGCAACAAACGCGTCTGAAGGTCGAAGGGCATGTCGCCGATCTCATCGAGGAACAAGGTGCCGCCCTCGGCCTGCTCGAAGCGCCCGCGCCGCATGGCCTGGGCGCCGGTGAACGCCCCACGCTCGTGACCAAAGAGCTCGCTTTCCAACAGATCCTTGGGGATCGCTGCGGTGTTGATGGCGACGAAAGGCCCTGATGCCCGAGGGCTGTGCTTGTGCAAAGCACGCGCCACGAGTTCCTTGCCGGAGCCGCTTTCACCGGTGATCATCACCGTCACATGGCTTTGGCTCAGGCGACCGATCGCACGGAACACGTCCTGCATGGCGGGTGCCTGGCCCAGGATTTCCGGCGTGTCGTCCGCACGCTCCTCGGCCACCGCCTCGCGCAGGCTTTCGTCGAGCGCACGTCGAACGAGTTCCACGGCACGTGGGATGTCGAAGGGCTTGGGCAGGTATTCGAATGCGCCCCCCTGAAAGGCCGACACGGCGCTGTCGAGGTCGGAAAAGGCCGTCATCACGATCACCGGCAGGCCGGGCATCCGCGCTTTGACCTGGTTCAGCAGGTCCAGGCCCGAGCCTCCCGGCATGCGAATGTCGCTCACCAGAACCTGAGGGCTGTCGGACTCCAGCGCAGCCAAGACATCGCGCGTCTGGCTGAAGCTGCGCACCGGGAGTTGCTCGCGCGCCAAGGCACGCTCCAGCACGAAGCGAATCGACTGGTCGTCGTCAACAATCCAGATGGACTTCATCGAGGCCTTGGTTCTTCATGAGCCGACCTGCAGCGCAGCCAAATCGAATGGCGGGCTTCAAGGCAGCGGGATCAGAATCTTGAACACCGTCCGTCCCGGTGCGCTTTCGCATTCGATCGTGCCCTGGTGTTGCTGCACGAAGGTCTGCGCCAGCGTCAGCCCCAAGCCCGACCCGCCGTCTCGCCCCGACACCAGCGGGAAGAAGATGCGGTCCAGCAGTTCCTCGGGGATGCCCGGTCCGTTGTCTTCGATATGCAATTCCAGTGCCAAGCGCCAGCGGCGCTTGCCCACCGTGACCTGGCGCAGGGCGCGCGTTCGCAAGAGGATGCGCCCCTGTCCCTGGGCACGTTGCGCCTCCAGGGCCTGTGCAGCGTTGCGGACGATGTTCAGCACCACCTGGATCATCTGCTCCCGGTCGCCGCGGAACTCCGGCAACGAGGCATCGTAGTCCCGCACCACATCCAGGCCGGGCGTGAACTCCGACATGATCAGCACGCGCACCCGCTCGCACACCTCGTGGATGTTCACGTCCCCCACCACGCGGGCATGCCGATGGGGCGCCAGCAGACGGTCCACCAGGTGCTGCAACCGATCGGCCTCGTTGACGATGACGGTGGTGTACTCGGCCAGGTCATCGCGGCCCTCGATCTCCATGGCCAGCAACTGCGCAGCACCGCGGATGCCGCCCAGCGGATTCTTGATCTCATGCGCCAGGTTGCGGATCAGTTCCTTGGTGGCCTGCGCCAGATCGAGTACGCGGTCTTCGCGGTCCTGCCGCGTCTGCTGGCGTATCTCGACCAGCTGTACCAACAGCTGCCCACTGCCATCCTGAAGGGCCGTCACGAAGACGTGTACCGGCACGGGCTCGAGCCCAGCTGGAGCGCCCAGCAAACCCCGGCGCAAGAGCCCCTCGAAACGCCCCGTGGCGAATTCATTGCGGGCCACGGACTCCAGGCCCTCCTGCAGGGGCATCGGGTCCACCAGCCAGTCCAGCAGCGAACCCCGCATGAGGCTTCGGCGCGACACGCCGACCGCGTCCTCGAAGCAGGCGTTGGCAAACAGGCAGCGCCCTGTGCGGTCGGCCACCGCCACCAGTATGGCCAGCAGGTCGAAGGCTGCCCAGGGGTTCGAGGGGGAAGACTCGGAGGGCTGCATGGCGTGAACCGAAGACGCCGACATCTCAGCGCAGGCGCGCCAGCTCCCGCCGGATCGCATCGATGTCCGACTCGGTGCGTCGAATCAGGCCTTCGTCGATGGGCGCGCCCGCACCGGCCTTGACGGTGCCAGCGGCCTTGCGCGCTTCCTGCAGGCGGGCCTCCTCGCGGCGCAACTCGGCCTCCAGGATGCGGCGTGCCTGCTCATCCCGGGACCGCTGGTCTTCGGGCCGCGTCCGCGCATCGGGTATCGGGGGGGCGGCTTGGGGGCTTACCCCCAGGGGCGTCGCGGCCCGGCCTGCCGCTGCGGTTGGCTGGGCCGCCGCAACGGGGGCCGAGGCCACCGGCAAATCGGCCAGGGCGGTGCAGTTTCGGCTTCGCGCTTCCTGCGCCGTCAAGCGGTCGGTATAGCTCACGGAAGGCCCGGGGCAGCGATACACCACGACCGAAGACGATTGCGCCGACGCCGGCACCATCGCCTGCGTGGCCACCCAGGCCGCCACGGTCAAGAACGAAGCCCTCATGTCCGGATTATGCGGCCATGACACACCCACAAAAAAGCGGCCCGAAGGCCGCTTTGCGCTGTCGCTGCCAACAGAGAGAACCGCGCCCGCCGGCACGGTTCACTGCAGGCCTTACAGGCTGTAGTACATGTCGTACTCGACCGGGTGCGTGGCCATGCGGAAGCGCGTGACTTCCTGCATCTTCAGGTCGATGTAGGCATCCAGGTAGGCATCGGTGAACACGCCACCCTTGGTCAGGAACGCACGGTCCTTGTCCAAATACTCCAGGGCCTGGTCCAGGCTGTGGCACACGGTGGGCACCTTCGCGTCCTCTTCGGGCGGCAGGTGGTACAGGTCCTTCGTGGCAGCCTCGCCCGGATGGATCTTGTTCTCCACGCCGTCCAGGCCGGCCATCAGCAGCGCGGCGAAGGCCAGGTAGGGGTTGGCCATGGGGTCCGGGAAACGCGCCTCGATGCGCCGGCCCTTGGGGTTGGCCACATAGGGGATGCGAATCGAGGCCGAGCGGTTGCGCGAGCTGTAGGCCAGCTTGACCGGGGCTTCGAAGCCCGGCACCAAGCGCTTGTAGCTGTTGGTGGTCGGGTTGGTGATCGCATTCAGCGCACGGGCGTGCTTGATGATGCCGCCGATGTAGTACAGGGCAAAGTCGCTCAGGCCGGCGTAGCCGTCACCGGCGAACAGGTTCTTGCCGTCTTTCCACACCGACTGGTGCACGTGCATGCCGCTGCCGTTGTCGCCCACGATGGGCTTGGGCATGAAGGTGCAGGTCTTGCCGTAGGCCGCGGCCACGTTGTGGATCACGTACTTCTGCAGCTGCAGCCAGTCCGCGCGCTGGATCAGCGTGCTGAACTTCGTGCCGATTTCCATCTGGCCGGCATTGGCCACCTCGTGGTGATGCACCTCAACTGGGATGCCTAGCGACTCGAGGATCAGGCACATCTCCGAGCGCATATCCTGGCCGGAATCGACCGGGGGCACGGGGAAGTAGCCGCCCTTGACGGTGGGACGGTAACCCTTGTTGCCGTGCTCGTAGTTCTTGCCGGTGTTCCAGGCGGCCTCTTCGGCTTCGATCTCGAAGAAGGCGCCGCCCATCTCGTTGCCCCAGCGCACGCTGTCGAAGATGAAGAACTCGGGCTCGGGTCCGAAGTAGGCGGTGTCGCCCAGGCCGGAGGCGCGCATATAGGCCTCGGCGCGCTTGGCCAGGGAGCGGGGGTCGCGCTCGTACGGCTTGCCGTCGCCGGGCTCGATCACGTCGCAGGTGAGGATCAGGGTGGGCTCTTCAAAGAAGGGGTCGATGTTGGCCGTGTTGGCGTCCGGCATCAACAGCATGTCCGAGGCCTCAATGCCCTTCCAGCCAGCAATCGAGGAGCCGTCAAAGGCGTGACCCGAAGTGAACTTGTCCTCATCGAAATGGGACACCGGGACCGAAACGTGTTGCTCCTTGCCGCGGGTATCGGTGAAACGGAAATCAACGAACTTGACGTCGTTGTCCTTCACCATCTTCATCACGTCGGCGACGCTCTTGGACATGGGGTTTTCTCCTGGGGACAGTCGGTTTCAATCGAGGCCAGCCCCATGTTGGGGCCGGTGGGGCGCCTTGCCGGCGCTCACCTACCCACTTTAGCAGGGACCATGCCAGAACCCGGGGTTACCCCCGGGTTTCGCGCACCCGGCGCCGTCTCGCGTCAGCAGCCATCGAGCGCACTATATTGGTGCGAAGAAAGGTTATCGCACCATTTCAGGGCCCAACGAGGCGCCAAAATGGTGCAGCTTAGACTTGAGGGCCTCGAAAGCGGCTCGGCTGCCCGACTCATCCCCCTTCACCCCGAGTTCGATGTGACGACCCCACTCGGGGTGGTCCACACTGGGTAGGCTGAACACCTTGATACCGGCGTGGTCGGCTTCGATGGCTTCCATGAGCGGTGTGAGGCTGGCCTCCATGGCGCCGAAGACGATCACCGAACGTTCGGTCTGCTTCTGTCCACCGTGCAGGTGCGCGTACGGACCATCGAGCAGGCTTTCCATCATGGGCCAGGCCATCACCGGGAATCCCGGCACGAAGTGAACGCTGCCCACGGTGAAGCCCGGGATCTTGTTGTAGGGATTGGGAATGATCTGCGCGCCGGCGGGGAACACGCCCATGTTCAGGCGGTGGACATTGTCGGCACGCTCGGGGTCGAACACAGCGCCCTGCTCGGCTGCCACCTCCTTCATGCGCTGGACGATCAGGTCGCGCGCCTGCGGGTGAAGCGCAAGCTCCACGCCCAGCGCGGCGGCCGCGCACTGACGCGTGTGGTCGTCAGGGGTAGCACCGATGCCGCCACAGGAAAACACCGCATCGCCGCTGGCGAAGGCTTCCTTCAGCGCTTGCGTGATCCGTGCGCGGTCGTCCCCCACGTAGCGCGCCCAGCTCAACTGCAGGCCGCGGGCGGACAGCAGTTCAATCACCTTGGGCAGGTGCTTGTCCTGGCGCTTGCCGGAGAGGATTTCGTCGCCGATGATGATGAGGCCGAAGTTCATGTCGATGGGTATCCGAGAGTCCGTCATGGCTGGTGTGGCGCCGAACCGGGCTGCGCCGTCGCCACGACGGCGCCGGTTTGGGGCAAGGGATCCAGCACCTCACCCTCCGTGAGCAAGCGGTGCTGCTGCAGGGCCGCCAACAGGTAGTGCGCGAACCATAACGAGGTGAGCGCGAAGACGGCGGTGTACAGCCAGATGGAGGCCATCATCACCAGCGGCGCCAAGACCAGGGTCAGGGCGCTGAAGGCCCACACGGCTGCCGGAGCAGCGCCCATCAGGCCCGAGGCCACGCCCATGGCCAACAGGGGCCAGCGGTGCACGCGCATCAGTTCTGCCCGCTCCTCGGGCGCAGCGTGGTCGGACAGCACATCAAAGCTCATGACCTGCATCGCCAACCAGCCCCACACCAGGGGCGGGATCAGCAGCACCAGTGGCGGCACCAGCCACAAGGGAATCGAAGCGATCAAGACCAGAACCGCCAACAGGGAAAGCGCCACCGAACGCAGCACCGACCACCACACCGGCGTGCCCTTACGGCGCTCCAGCTGGGCAAAACGCCTCAGGGCCACCAGCTTGACCAGCGAGGGCGTCATGAACTGGGTGACCACCATCAGACAGGCCACCACCAGCACCGGTACCACGGCGGCCACCAGGATCATCGGTGCCAGGACAGCCCGGAGATTGGGCACACCCATCGCCTCGAGCCACTTCATGCCTGCCCCCAAAAGCGCCGACATCTCCAGCGCATCGTGCACCAGGGCCACACCCTGCTCCCAGTAGGCCCAGGTCAGCACACCGCACAGTGCCATGAGCATGGCCAGCGGCATCAGCGACATGGCCACCACACGCGGCATCAGGCAATAGGCCAGCGAGCGCGCCAGGGCATCGAGCACAGCCCTCATGCGCGACCCCAAAGCCGCATCAACCCCAGCCGCTGCTGCGCCCAGAAGCCCCGGCCGTAATCGCGCGCACCGTGCTCGGGCAACTGGTCGCGCAAGCCGGTGGCTGGGTAGCCGGGGGCGTGGTCGGCAGTCCCGAACAACTGGTCCCAGATGGGGAACAACACACCGTAGTTGACGCCGTGCACGGCCTGCGCGCGCTGCCCGTGGAATTCATCGAGCGGTTCAATGGCATGGTGGCGCCGGTGGAACTGTGGGCTCACGAGCAGCCGATCACCCCATCGACCGAAGGTCAGGCGCAAGTTGGCATGCGAGAGGTTTTCCATCAGCTGCATCACCGCCACCAAGGCCACAAACTGCGCTGGTGCCACGCCCAGCACTAAGCCCACGAAAACGAACACCGCGTCATGGATGACATCATCCAAAAGGTGATTGCGGTTGTCGGTCCAGGCCGTCATGTGGCGCTGGCTGTGGTGAAGCGCATGCAGTTGCCACCACCAGGCCCAACGATGCTGCAGCCAGTGCAGGAACCAGCCCAGGAAATCGAACACCAACAGGTAGATCAGGAACGACACCCAGGCCACATCCGTCACGCCGGGCCACACCGCATCCACGTGCCAGCTGGGCAGTCCCCAGGCGCGAAGCAGCCCCAGCGCAGAGCTCCAAAGCGGCTCCAAGGTCACGAAGAGCACGGCGCGGAACAAGCCCAAGCGGTGGATCAGGGTGTACAGCACATCGGAACGGACCGCCATCCGCACGTTGGCCTGTTCACCTGGCGAGGGCACCTCCGCGGGCCGCCAGCGCTGCAACGGGCCCAGCACCAAGACGATGACCAGCAGCTGCAACAGGCCCACCATGAGCCACAGCGCCGCGGCATAGCCCTCCTCCAGCTGGGCGTCCAGCCCAACGCTCAGCATCAGCGGCAGGATCAGGTTTTCGAACACCGCCTGCTGGAGCGCGTCCCACCACTCCGTCATCAACGCATCCCCCCAGGCGCAGGTGCCTGTCGCGCAAACGCCGCCCCGTGCACCGGGTGGTCACGAAGGGTGCGAAAGCAATGGCCCTTGGCCTTCAGCCCTTCGATCAAGGGCTCGAGCACGGCAGGGGCCCAGGGGTCTTTGCGGTCCCAGATGCCCAGGTGTGCCACCAGCACGTCACCAGGCCGGATATCGCGCAGCGCCTTCTTCAGCAGTTGTTCGTTGGGAAAGCGCCCGCTGTCGAGCTCATCGCCCAAGAAGCCCGCAGGCGACCAGCCCACGTGTTCGAAGCCGCAGCTTCGCGCGGCCGACACAAGCGCCTCGGAGGTGCGGCCCGCCGGTGCGCGAAAGGCCGCGGCCATGGTGTGACCGGTCATCTCCCGCAGCCGCTGCACCGGTTGGCGCAATTGTTCGCAATAGGCCTGGGCATCGGCCGTGAAAAGCTGTCCACGCTGTGGCCCTTGTGTGGCCTTGAATCGCCAGGGCCCTTCAGATTCGGGACGCAGCACCCAATGGTCCCAGGTGTGAGAGGCGAAGGCATGGCCCTCGGCCACCCGCGCACGCCACCACGGCGCCCACTGCTCGTCCAGGCTGTTGCCGCCATTCAGGGTTCGCTCACGCGCCAGAAAGAAAGTGACCTGAACCTGTTGGCGCTTGAGCACATCGGCCACCAGATCGGCCACGCCCATGTGGCCCGTGTCGAAGGTCAGGTACACCGGTTTGGTACACGCGGATACCGTCACGCCAACGCTCAGGACCGGGCCCAACAGCCCCGCGGCCAAGGCATGAACCCAGGTGCGGACCCTTGCCTTCATCACTACCAATGCTCCGCCCTACACCCGAGCCGCATGTGCCAGCGTCCATACGCCATGGGGCGAACGGCCCACAGCCACCTGGCGGATGATGCGCTTGTCCTGGGTGTCGATATAGGTGAGCTTTCGAGCCCAGCGAGAGGTCACCAAGAGGGTGCGCTGATCGGCCAGGAACTCCATGCAGTCCGGTCCACCGGGTGCTTGGTACTGGTCCACCACGCTCAGGCTTTGCGTGTCGATCATGCTGATCGTGTTGGCCACTCGATTGCTCACGAACACATGCCGCTTGTCACCCCGCGCGCGGAAGGCGTGGGCGCCCTTGCCCGTGGTGATCCGCTTGATCAGCTTGGGCGCTGGGCCGCTGACGTCATAGGCTTCCACCACGTCCGATCCGGTCATGCCGATGAGCAAGGTCCGGTCGTCGGCCGTCAGGTAGAGGTCGGCAGGCATTCGGCCGATGGGCACCGTGTAGCGCACCGCCTGCGTGGCCAGGTCGAGCGCCACGAGTTGGTCACTGTCCTGCAGCGTGACATACACGACGGTGCTGCGGCTGTCGATCATCAGGTGGCTGGGCGTCTTGGCCGCATGCACCCGCTTGACCAGTGCCAGGGGTGCATCCACCTGCTGGGGCTGCCAGCGGTAAATGTCGATGTGGTTGAGCCGGTTGGCCGCCGTGACGAACCATTTCATGTCAGGCGAAAACCGCAGGTGGTAGGGGTCGATGATTTGTCGAACCGTACGCTGCACCTGTGCCCCCATCGGATCGATGAAGGTCAGTGAATCGGAGGCTGCGTTGGCGACGATGACACTCTTTTCGTCGGGGGTCAGGTACAGGTGATGGGGCTCCTTGCCCGTACTCACGCGCTGGCGCTCGGTGTGCGTTACCGGATCGATCACGCTCACGTCGGCATCCAAGGAATTCAGCACGAAGATCGGCGTGGCCGCAGCGGTGGTCACCGCGGGCGCGGCGGGCGCGGCCGCCACGGCAAATGGCGTGGCGGCCACGATGGCAGCCGCCCCGGACTTCAGCAGGTCGCGACGTTGGTTCAAATCCACCATCCGGCGGCTGCACTCACTCGTCATCACCGAAGATCCCGCCCAGCACGGCGCCGCCGGCCACGGCGCCCAGGACGGATCCCTGCTCCTTGGAGCCGCCCATCTGCGGCGCAGCCGCGAAGATGCGCGAGGCCAGGCGCGAGAAGGGAATGCTCTGCAGCCACACGGTGCCGGGGCCAGTCATCTTGGCGAAGAACAGGCCCTCGCCACCGAACAGCGCGGTCTTGATCTTGCCCACGTACTGGATCTCGAAGTTCACATTGGGCGTGTAGGCCACCACGCAACCGGTGTCGATCATCAGTGTCTGGCCAGGCTGCAGCTCACGGCGGACCACGGTTCCACCGGCATGCACGAAGGCCAGGCCATCGCCCTCCAAGCGCTGCATGATGAAGCCTTCACCGCCGAAGAATCCCACTGACATCTTCTGTTGGAAGTGGATGCCCAGGGACACGCCCCGAGCGGCACACAGAAAGGAGTCCTTCTGGCAGATGAGCATGCCGCCATGCTGCTTGAGGTCCATCGGCAGGATCTTGCCCGGGTAGGGCGCGGCGAAGGCCACCCGGCGCTTGACCGTGGCCTGGTTGGTGTAGACCGTGGTGAACAAAGACTCGCCCGTGATCAGGCGCTTTCCCGCCCCGAGCAGCTTGCCAAAGAAGCCGGTCTGCTGCTGGTTGCCGTCACCGAACACGGTGTCCATGGCGATACCCTCTTCCATGAACATCATGCTCCCGGCTTCGCCCACAGCGGCCTCGCCGGGGTCGAGTTCGACCTCCACGAGCTGCATCTCCGAACCCTTGATCTCGAAATCCACCACGTCCATGCCCATGTTCTTCGCTCCGTATTGATGCCAGGCCCAGCCCGGCGCAGCGTGAAATGGTACCGAATCCCCGTGACAGAGCCGGCTGCCCCCGCATAATTCCCGGATGATCGAGCCTGTCACACCGCGCCCCTCCGACCGCCACGTGCAGTCCTTCGCGCGCGGGCTGCAGGTCATTCGCAGCTTCAATGCGACCCACCCGGCGCAAACCCTGACGGAGGTCGCCGCCCGAACCGGGCTCACACGCGCCGGTGCACGGCGCATCCTGCTGACGCTGGAGGGCCAGGGCTATGTGCAAGCACACGGGCGCCAGTTCAAGCTCACCCCGCGCATCCTGGAATTGGGTTTTGCCTACCTCAGTTCCCAGCCCCTGTGGCACTTGGCCGAACCGGTCATGCAGCGGCTGGCACAGACGGCGCAGGAGAGCTGCTCGATGGCGGTGCTGGACGGCGCCGAAATCGTCTACCTGTTGCGCGTGCCCGCCCGCAAGATCATGAGCATCAATTTGGGTGTGGGCAGCCGCCTGCCGGCTTACTGCACATCGATGGGTCGGGTGCTGCTGGGGGGCTTGGGTGAACAGGAGCGCCGCGCGGTGTTGGGCACCGACCCTTTGCCGTGCCGCACCCCAGTCACGCTCACCGAACCCGATGCGGTGATGAAGGCCATCGAACAGGCGCGCGAGCAAGGGTGGTGCCTGGTGGCCGATGAACTGGAGCCGGGTTTGACCTCATTGGCCGCGCCCATCGAGGACCGAAACGGGCGGGTGGCGGCGGCCCTGAACATCAGCACACACTCCAATGCACCGCGACAAGCCCTGCTGGACCAGGCCTTGCCGGCCTTGCTGCACGCGGCGCGAGAGATCTCGGACCTCCTGCGAAGGACCGGTGGATGACTTCTTCCAATCCAGAAGCCGTACCCATGCGCCTTGTCTGAGCCGCTGCGGCCCTTTCCTGTCGGCGGCACATTTAACCGTGCGGGATGGCGCGCCCTGTCGCACCTGCCGACTGCCGGCGGCGCACCCTTTTGGGCCGACTTCCAGATCCTTCGCCGTCCCCTGGCGTTCACCCGCGCCGTCCACGGTCAGCTCGGACCGGTGGCCCGAAGTGTCATCGGCGGGCAGCCACAGGTGCTGCTGTTGAGCGCGGGCGCCTTGGAGGCTGTTCTGCTGGACCGCGAACGCGTCTTCAGCGCCAAGGGAGGCTGGGCGTCCCTCATGGGTGATCTGTTTCCACGGGGCCTGCTGCTGCGCGACGGTGAGGAGCACCGCCACCATCGGCGGCTGCTGTTGCCGTCGATGAAGCGCGAGGCGCTCCAGGGCTACCTGCAGCGCATGGTCGAACCGGTCCGATCCACCGTGACGCAATGGCTGCAGGCGGGCCAGTTGCCGGGCCTCGGCCTTCCGGCCATGAGGCACCTGGCCTTGTCAAGGGCCGCTGACCTGTTGCTGGCCCTGCAGGATGGCGCTGAGGTACGACGCGCCGAAAGAGACTTCGGCGAATTGGTGGAAGCCTCCACGGCACTGATACGCCTTCCCTGGATCGGTCGCCGCTACGCGCGCGGCCTTCGGGCCCGAACACGCCTGGTGGCTCAACTGCTGAGCCTGACGCACCAGCGCCGCGCACAACCCGGGCCCGACCTGCTCAGCCAGCTTGCCGGTGCCCGGGATGAAGACGGGCATCAACTGCGCGACGAAGAAATCGTCGACCACCTCGTCTTCCTGATGATGGCCGCGCACGACACCACCGCCAGCGCCCTGACGTCGGCCTTGGTGTTCCTGGCCCAGCACCCCGAGTGGCAGGTGCGCTTGCGAGAGGAGCTCGCCGCCGAATCCCCCTCCTTTCATGCGGATGGCACCGATGTCATGGCACGCCTGGCGGCGCGCACTCAAATGGGCCAGGTGATCCGCGAGGTCCTGCGGCTGCACCCACCGGTGGCCTTCCTGCAAAGGCAAACCCTGCGCGACGTGGAGGTTGAGGGCGTCAAGCTGCCGCAGGGCGCGCTGCTCACCCTGGTGCCCCTGCATGTGCAGCGCGATATCCAATGGTGGGACCTCCCCGACACCTTCCGACCGCAGCGATTCGAAAAGGCCCAGGCGCGACATCCCTACGCCTGGGCCCCCTTCGGTGGCGGTGCGCACCTGTGCCTGGGCCTGCACCTGGCGGACGCCCAGATGCGGCTGGTGTTGGGCGAAGTGCTCCGGCGCGCCGTGTTGTCGCTGCCAGCGGGCGCCCAACCCCAATGGCGACACGCGCCCATGACGCATCCGGTGCCGGGCATTCCGCTACGGCTCAACCCACTGACATGAGGCAGTTGGTACAGGCGATGAGCGAACTAGGCCCATGACGCCGTCTCAGAAGTACGCCGTCAGACCCAAACCCCACTGATGAGAAGGCGTGCTGCCAGGCCCGATCAGGCTCTGGGATGACGGCGCCACGCGGGTACTGGTCCAGTCCAGGCGTCCATCCACCGACACAGCGGGCGACAGACGCCACGAAAGTCCCAGTCCCAACATGGGGTCGGTTCGGGTGCGGGAAGACTCTTCTGGGGACACACCGGGGCTGGCGGTTTCGATGAAGCGCGCACGGTTGCCGATGGCGCCGGCGCGTGCGGTGAACAGCCAATCAGGTGTCAGCGGCAGCAGCCACGCCAGGTTCACGCCCGCACCACGCATGCGCAGCTCGCTCGTGCGCAGGCCACTGTCGCCCAAGCCCTCGGACCGCACACGCCCCTGATCGGCCGCCACCAGTTCCAACGCACCCTGTGGGGCGAATTGCCACGCGCCGGTGAGACGCCAACCCGAGTCGTTGCGGTCACAAACGGTGGTGCCCAGGCAACCGGCGCGCCAGTGCGTGGCCGAGCCGGCCAAGCCTACCGAAAACGTTCTCGCTTGGTCGAAGGCCATCGTCTGCGCCTGTCCGGCCAGCGGAGCGGACAGACACAGCGCAACCGCCCCTGCCGCGCTCCAGGTCCGCCGCTTGACCGCACCGGCGCGTGCGCCTGCTTGTCCCCATCTCATGCTTGAGCTCCTCGTGGTCTGGTGAAGGAAGCCCAATCGTCGGGGAGACCTCAGCCACCTGGGCTGCGCTCGATCAAGTACGGTGCACGCGCACCGTCTCAGCGCAAGCGGTTTCTCACCTCCTCCGCGATGGCCAAACACGAAGTCAGTCCAGGCGACTCGATGCCATACAAGCCCACCCAGGCCTGCTGGCCGTGCTGCTGCGGGCCACTGATGATGAAGTCGGCGGCCGGCTCACCTGACCCCACGACCTTGGGGCGAACACCGGTGTAGGCGGGCAACAGCGCGCCTGCGGGCAATCCGGGCCAATAGCGGCGTATGTCTTGCTCGAAGGCCGCCGCGCGACGCTCGTCCACCGAGTAGTCCAGCGGCAACTCGTCCGGTACCACGGCCGACAAGCCATCCGCCGTGGCGCTCAACCACTCCACATCCGGACCGAAGCGTGCCTGCCCACCCAGGTCCAGTGTCAAGTGCGTCCCCAGGCCTGCTGCGGTGTGTACCGGGTACACCAGACGGGAAAACGGCGCACGGCCCTGCAGGCTGAAGTAATGTCCCTTGCAGAAGTGCGCAGACGGCACCGAGCTGGCCGGTACTCCCTGGATACGGCTGGCGACAGCCGGCGCGCACAGGCCTGCCGCATTGACCACCGTGCGGGCCTGCAGGTGCATGGGTTCGTCGCCGCCCACGTGCAGAATCACCGTCCCATCGGGCTGCACGGCACCGCCCAGGACGGGGCTGCACAGCGCCAGCTGGGCCCCATGCGCCTGTGCCTGCCCCAGAATGGCAGTCATCAGGGCATGGCTGTCGATGATCCCAGTGCCTGGTGAGTGCAAGGCCGCCACGGCCTGCAGGGCGGGCTCCTTTGCGCGGGCCGCTGCGCCGTCGATCAACTCGGCCTCATTCACACCGTTGGCCATTGCCTGTGCCCACAGGCGCTCGATGGCTGGCACCTCCGGGTGCTCGGTGGCCACCACCAGCTTGCCCGTCACCCGGTGCGGCACGCCAAAGGTACGTGCGAATTCAAGCAGCATGGCGCGGCCACGCACACACAGTTCGGCCTTGAGCGTCCCCGTTGGGTAGTACAGCCCGGCGTGGATGACCTCGCTGTTGCGGGAGCTCACGCCAGTGCCGAAGGACGATTGCGATTCCAGGATCAGCACCTCGCGCCCGACCATGGCCAAGGCGCGGGCCACCGCCAAGCCGACAACGCCTGCGCCGATGACAACGGCATCGGCGGCCTCCACGGGGCTTGTGTTCGTCAGACCATGCATCGGTGCACTCCAGGTCGGCTCACCAGTATGTCCCCGCCCATGTCACCACCCTTCCACCGGCACCCAGCTTGAAGCGGGCCAGACCGGGATTGCTTTGGGTGTTGACGCCGCCCAGGTCCAGCTGCTGCACGCCTCGCTCGGCCAGCAAACTGCAGGCTTGCCACAGCAGAAGGTTGTGCGCGCTGTTTTCACGACCGGCGTCATCGGCCCAACCGAGGTGATAGGTGGCCGTGCTGCCATGCACCAAGAACAGCATGCCCGCGCATGGCTGGTGCTTCAGCTCGGCCGCGAGCGTCAGCAGGGCCTGCGAAGGTTTTCGGTTGGCCGATTGGAAAGCCGACACGAACCCAGACGGCAGACTCAGGTAGCGGCGTTCGCGGCGTTGGGCGGCCTCGGCCTGGATCAGCCACTCATAGTCGCTGGACTTGCTGCCACACACGCGCAACTTCAAGGGACTGCGCTCAGCCGCATTCAAACGGTTGCGCCAACGCTGCTCGATCGCGGCGCGTCGCTCGGTCTCAGGCCGCTTGAGGTCCACCAGAACAGTGGAACGGCCAGTGGCCAGTTGAAGGCGGTGGCTGAGGGCATGAGCCGTGCCGGAATCCACCGCCGGACCGAACAGCGCCATGCGGGGGCGACGAAGCGGCACCGTGCGCCGCATCCATTCAAGGGCTTCCCGCTGCACCGCCGCGGGGGTGTTGACCGCCCACATCGGACCGGCCTGGCAAAAACCGAAGCGAACGAACCAGGGCAGGCGCTGCACGATGAACTGCGCGGCCGCCAGCCAAGGCGATTTGGGTGAACTGTCTTGTGTGATGACCACCCGCAGGCAGGGCACGCCAAGCGCCTGCATGGCCTGCCCATAGGCCCAGCTTTGCTGAAGGCCAGCCAAGGCCTCATCGCTGAAGGCCTCCCAGCGGTGTCGATCGTCCAGGTTCCAGTGCGCGTGCATGCCCCGAATTACACTCGAAACATGAAGTCAGCCGCGAAGACCGACGACGAAAGCCGCAAGGGCTCGGTCATGGGTTGGCGCCTGCCCGGTGAGCGACTCACGCCAGCCGGCTGTGCGGTCATCTTTGCGGTGTTCCTGCTACCCGTGCTGACCCTGGGCCTGCTGCTGGACCTGTTGGCCCAAATCGCCTTTGGCTGGTGCCTGGGCGTGTGGTGCTGGTTCTAGCGCCGCAGGCGTGGGCTTACCCGATAGCGCTCGCCGCGGTAATGCGCATCGAGCCGGTCCAGCAATGACACCACGCCCTCCACGCTCCAGGCCTGCAGCCACTCGAAGGGCCCGGCCGGGTAGTTGACACCCAGCTTCATGGCGGCATCGGCACCCTCGGGCGTACACACCCCCTGGTGAACGGCGTCAGATGCCTCATTGATCAGCATCGCCACGGTACGCGCCACCACCAGCCCCGGCGTGTCCCCCACTTCATGGGGCTCCAGACCCAAACTCAGCAGGTGCGCCACGGCCACTGCGCGTTGTTCGGCGCTCAGCCCAGGCGCGGCCGCATAGGCAAGCGCAGGTGCGCGCGCCTCGGCGGCGCGGTTGGCTGCACCCGCTGCGGCTGCACCCATCAAGCGGTCGTGCACCACCACGCCGCTCGTACCCAAATCACGCGCCAGTTCGCGGGCTGTGCGCCCATCGGTGGGCACGATGTGCACGCCCTGCACCACCACGCCGCCGTGACGATCATCTGCGACCGCTCGCGCAGCGGCCGACGCCGCCATCGACTGCACCTTCACCGTCGGCAAAGCCGGCACGCCCTGGGGGTAACGGTAGAAGCCGCGACCGCTCTTGCGGCCCAGCATGCCGCCATCGACCAGTTCGCGCTGCACCAGCGAAGGCATGTATCGCTTGTCGTAGAAGTTCGCCTCGTAGACGGAGTTCGTGACCGCGAAATTCGTGTCGTGGCCAATCAGGTCCATCAGCTCGCAGGGTCCCATGCGAAAGCCCACCGCCTTGAGGCAGGCGTCCAGCACCTCGGGTGCCGCCGCCTGCTCCTGCAACAGTGCCAGCGTCTCAGCGTAATAGGGCCGGGCGATGCGGTTGACGATGAAGCCCGGCGTGCTCTTGGCATGTACCGGCACCTTGCCCCAAACCAGGCTCAGATCGAAGATGGCCTTCGCCACGGATGGGTCGGTGTGCAGGCCTGAGACCACCTCCACCAACTTCATCAGCGGCACGGGGTTGAAGAAGTGCATGCCCACCAGGCGTTCCGGGCGCTGGAGTCCGTTGGCAATGGCCGTCACCGAAATCGATGAGGTGTTGGTGGCCAGCACACAATCCTCGGCGACCAGGCTTTCCAGGTCCCTGAACAGGGATCTCTTGACCTGCAGGTTCTCGACGATGGCCTCGACCACCAGGCCCAAGGCGCTGTCAGCCGGTAGGCCTGCGAGCGAGGCAATCGGCACGATGCGGGCCAGCGCCGCCTCACAGGACTCGGCACTGAGCTTGCCCTTGGAAACCAGGCCCTGCAGCGTGGTCGCCAATTTGGCCTTGGCATCGGCAGCGGCTGTCTCGCGTGTGTCGTGCAGGAAAACCTGTTGACCGGCCACCCGCATGGACTGCGCGGCCACCTGTGCGATGCCCGCGCCCATGATGCCGGCGCCCACCACCAGCACGCTCTTTGAACTCAAATCCATGCAGCCCTCAACCCGCTGTTGTTTCGACTCCGACGAGACTTGCGTCCCTCAGTACGTCTCCAGGTGCAGACGCCCCTGCTTCTTCAACTCGGCACCCACGGCATCCCAATCCAGTCCGGCGGCCTTGGCCACGTCGTGCAGGGCCAGCACCACGCCTTCTTCCATCGCCTTGAGGCCACACACATAGAAGTAGGCATTCGGGTCGGCCAGCAGCTTGGCCAGATCCGCGGCGCGTTCGCGCATTGCATCCTGCACATACTTTTTGGGCTGCCCCGGCGTACGACTGAAGGCCAGGTTGATGTCGATGAAGTCGTGGGGCAGTGACTGCAGCGGTCCAAAGTAAGGCAGCTCCTCCTTGGACCGCGCACCGAAGAACAGCATCAGCTTGCCGCCTTCGAACTTGCCCGATGACCGCATCCGACGCCGCCACTCCGTCATCGCCCGCATCGGTGCGCTTCCCGTGCCGGTACAGATCATCACGATGTGGCTCTTGGGATGATTGGGCATCAGGAAGCTCGAGCCGAACGGTCCGATCACCTGAACCT
>JBEAWD010000276.1:0-3485 GCA_041160585.1 Pseudomonadota bacterium
CGGGCCCTGTCAAGGGTCAGTTCTTCTACCTCTATATGGTGATGGATGTGTGGAGCCGGCGCATCCTTGGCGTTGAGGTGCACGATCGTGAATGCGGCGAACTGGCAAAACACTTCTTTGATCGTGTCTGCCGCGATGAAGGGATCCTCTCGGGGTCGACCACGATCCTGCACGCCGATAACGGAGCACCCATGCGCTCCTACACCTTGGCCGCCAAAATGGCTGAGCTCGGCATTTCCCTGTCATTCTCCCGACCGCGGGTGAGCAATGACAACGCCTACGTTGAATCATGGTTCCGCACCATGAAATACCACCAGAGCTACCCAATGCGTCGTTTCCGGGATCTTCTCTCGGTACGAGCCTGGGTCGATGGCTTTGTCGAGTGGTACAACGCTGAGCACCGCCACGGCGGCATCAAGTACGTCACGCCGAACCAACGTCACTACGGAGAAGCTGACGCGATCTGCTCGGTCCGTCAACAGACTTATGAGCAGGCGCGTGCACAACATCCTCGCCGCTGGGCCAGACCACCTCGCGATTGGTCTCAGCCACAGATCGTACGGGTGAATCATCCTCGCCCCCAGAAAGCTGTGGCTACCTGATGGTCAGAAACCCAGGCCCCAGGGGGGTGAGGTTGGACCGCCCGCAAGAGGCGGGCCGGCCTCAGCCCCCGCCCGGGGGCCGGCCTCTCCATCCTCCGCTTCTGACCAGCTCTCGATGACTGCCATCTGCCGAACTCGCAGCCCGTGATGCTCCACCCGGAGTAGGCTTTGAAAGGTGCTCAGAGCAGCACCCCGAGCGGACTTCTTTCCTGATAGGCGCCGCCCCTGTCCAGAAGCGGGAGGTGTTCCGTGTGTTCACCATGAAGTCTCACCGGCTGCCCGAGGGCTTGCCCCAGCACCTGGGCGTCCAGGGCGAGTGGTTTCGTGGCCGCGGTGAGCTCCGCAAGACAGGTGCCGTTCCTTTCTGCTTCGATCTCAGCGGCGTGAGTCGGGACCTGCGGTATCGCTATCGGCTCTACCGGCGCCCCCTCGCCCTGCAACGCGGCTGACGGGCCATGCCTTGAGACTGTTGATTGACGAAAATCTCAGTCCTCGTCTGGCCCGCTGGGCCTGCGAACTTGGAAGTCCGGCCGAGGCGGCTATTCATGTCGGTCTTGCTGTCGCCAAGGATGACGCGGTCTTCGCCCATGCTCTGGCCCGCGATCAGATTGTGGTCACGGTGAATGTGGGCGACTTCCTTCGCCTGGCCGCTTCGATGGAGGTGCACCCCGGCGTGATCGCCCTCAGGGAGGCTGGCCTGAGCGCGGAGCAGCAGAGCTGCTGGCCGTCCAGCACCGGTTGGATGGCTTCGACTGCGGTACGTCCACACTCAATCACTGGCTCTTGCACCACGCCCGGCACGCGCAGACCGGTGGCTCGGCCTGAGTGTTCGTCGTTGCCCACGAGGAGAACCGTGGCGCCGGCTACCACAGCCTCACCGTGGGCCAGGTCATCCACGATCGTTGCGCCGCAGGCTCTGGACCCTCGTCCAGCACTCGTCAGGAGTGAAACCACGGCAGTTTCAGACCAAGGGCTTCGACTGGATCCATCACAAGCTTGTTGAGGGCACGGCCTAGAACCACTTGTGGCTCGTCTGCCCGAATGGGGAGAACGGGATGCGAGTGATCGGCACCGTTGACAATCCTGCGCCGGATCAGGGAATTGCCTGCCTCCAGCCCGCACACATAGGCTCGTTCCTGACACAGACCCTTGGCTCCATGTTCTTTATCGCCCATCCGCACCCAGTCGCCAGCGCAGACAATCGACTCCACTGAGGTTTCCAAGGGTGGCCGTTTTCTGAAACTTCCTGGAGAAAAGAGTGACACCGAGCCTGGATACCGTCGCACCTCGCAATCAACCACCCTGGCATGGGTGAATTCAGGATGGGCGATGGGAAGCAGGTCGCGCGTGAGCCGATCGATGATCTCTTGATCGCTCATCGCTGCGATGGCCGATGCGTTGTAAAAGTCGCTCGCGACCACCGAGCCCATGGGCTGCTCATCACCCCAGAGAGCCTCTTGAGCATCCTTCTGCAGCTGATCCAGCATGAAGAACGTGGCTCCAGAGCCCTTCAAGGCATCGAAGCGGGAAAACACGTTGGCTGGGTAAGCAATTGGAACCGTACGATCCAGCCATACACGTGTTGACACGACATCGATGGAACCAAGCGATGCGGCGTCAACAAGCTCGGGTGCTGCGGTGCTGAGTTCAGGAGATTGAGCCATCAGAGACTTGAGCCCTTTGGCACCAACGGCCAACACCAAAGCATCCACTTTGTCAATCACTTGAACCGCATTAGTGGCCACATCCTTCACCTCAACCGAGTTGACACACCGCAAGTCAGAAGACAGATTCACCCGTGTGACCAACGTTGCACCAAAAACCTGCAGATGATGACGGAAGATCAGCCTTCGACTCAGAGGGGCAAACAGATGTTCGGCGATGCTTTTCGACTTGATCCAACGGACATCAAAGGAATCCTGGTGGGCCAGGGCGTAGTAATAGAGGAGCTCCATCGTGACCGCGGCCGAAAGCTCTTCGGGCGGCTTGAACAAGCCAACAAGCAAGGTGGGGCGCAGGAACTCATTGATGAGCCGCTCGCTTATGCCGAGCTTGACAAAGAGCGATTGTGCATCGAGATCGTCGTACTGCTGGAAAGTCTTATCGCTGCGATAGAGGTCGAGCATCGTATAGAGAAGCCCTGCTATGCTGATCCGGTCTCGGATGGGTAGCCGCGTGAAGTTGGTGATTGTTGCCACCATCTGGCCAAGCGGACTTGGCCATTGGGGTGAATCTCCAAAGACAGGCGCTGTTGCTTCCAGTCCATCGGGCGACCAGAAGGCACTGGTTGTGAAATCAGTGAAGATGTCTTCGACACCGAGTTCATCGGTGAGGGCATTGATATTGGGATAGTCTTTCCAGAAACCTCTCGTACCTGCCTCGAATGGTTTACCGCTTTTGGTTGTGATGGGTTGACCGCCTGTTGGATCGGGCATCCCATCGATCAAGCTGACACGAAGACCGGCTTCACAGAGTGCCTTGGCTGCACCCCAGCCAGCCCATCCGGCTCCGACTACGACCACATGGGATCTCCGTACAGGCATGGCTCCTCTCCCGTCGGCCCATCTCCTGCAAGGTACTCAAAGAGAGAGCGCGCGGTGCGGTCTCCCGCTTGACAGTGCCGGCATTGCAGCGGAAGCAGAGCGCCTGCAGGTTGCTGATGTCGCCCGATCCGCCCTGGTTCCTGGGCATGATGTGGTCCACCCCAGGGCCCGCTGATGCTCATCCGCGCCGCAGCACTTGCAGCGGCCCCGTTCCCTGGTGAGCACCCGGTACTTCACCGAGCCGCTGATCGGGCTTCAGCGGGTGATGCCGTTGCCGGTGGGCACGCGGTCCACCATCCGTTTCACCCGCTCTGTGTAGGTCTCGATCTGGGTCACGTCC
>JBEAWD010000296.1:0-5240 GCA_041160585.1 Pseudomonadota bacterium
GTGCGACTGCGCACCACCCTGGGCGCCTTGTTGCCGCACAGCTTCGGGCCCGACCATCTGATGCAGGGGCGCAAGCGATGAGCCCGTCGGTCGTGGAGCGCAGCGCTCAGGTGCTACTCGAGGCCTGGGGGGCGCGGCGCCCGAAGGTGGCCGTGGTGCTGGGCTCGGGATGGGGCGGCATGGTGCAGGGCCTGATGGACGCTGTGGATGTGCCCTATGCCGACTTGCCGGCCTTTCCCCCGCTGGGCATTGCGGGCCATTCGGCCTGCGTGCGGCTGGCCCGGTTGCCGGCCGACGCAGCTCTTGGCGCATCGGGTGCTGCGGTTGAGGTGATGCTGTTGATGGGCCGCCAGCACGCCTATGAGACGGGTGACGCCACGGCTATGCGGGGCGCGGTGCAGACCGTGGCGGCGGTGGGCTGCCCCGCGATCGTGGTGACCAATGCAGCCGGCAGCCTTCACGCCGAATGGCCGGCCGGCAGCCTCATGGCCTTGAGCGACCACCTGAACCTGGTGCAGCGATCACCCTTGCAGGGCGTGGTGGGCAGCGACCGCTTCGTCGACATGGGCGCTGCCTACGACGCTGACTTGCGCCGCCGTGCGGTGCAGGCCGCTCGCGCGGTCGGCGCCCAGCTGCAAGAAGGCGTGTACGCGTGGATGATGGGCCCACAGTTCGAGACGCCGGCCGAGATTCGCATGCTGCAGCGCCTGGGCGCCGACGCGGTGGGTATGAGCACGGTGCCCGAGACGATTGCCGCTCGACATGCAGGGCTGCGCGTCTTGGCGATTTCGTTGATGACGAACATGGCCGCGGGATTGGCCGCCGAGCGGCTGAGCCATGAGCAGACCCTGAAGGCCGCCGCCGCCCATGAGCAGCGCGCCGCGCAGGTCTTGCGCGCCGTACTCCACTCCATCGTTGACTAGGGACGCCCGATGCTTCCTGTACCCTTTCGGCCGATGGCCCTGGCCCCAGCCCTGCTGCTGTGCGTGTCCGGCCTTTTCTTCTCGAGTGCCATGGCCAACACCATCCCCGCCCCAAACCCAGCCGCGATCCGCATGGCCCCTGAACCCCACGACCCGCACATCGGCTTGGAGGACGTGTTCGGCGAGGCCTCACTGAACTGGGTGCGACAACGCAACGCGCAGTCTGAAGCGATGCTGCAGGCCGACCCGCGCTTCGAAGCCCTGCGGCGTGAGTTGCGTGAGGTGCTGGACGCCAGCGACCGCATTCCAGGCGTGAGCCGACGCGGTGCCTGGCTCTACAACTTCTGGCAGGATGCCAAGCATCCGCGCGGCATTTGGCGCCGCACCACCATGGCCGAGTACCGCAAAGCCGAGCCGAAGTGGGAGCTGTTGCTGGACGTGGACGCCCTGGGCAAGGCCGAGGGCCAGAGTTGGGTGTGGCAGGGCAGCAGCTGCCTGTCGGCGACTTCCAACCGGTGCCTGGTGGCGCTGTCGCCCGGCGGCACGGACGCCAATGTGGTGCGCGAGTTCGACCTGAGCACACGTGACTTCGTGAAGGATGGCTTCGCGCTGCCCTTGTCGAAGAACCGCTGGACTTGGGTGGACGCCGACACGCTGTTGGTGGGCACAGCCGCGGCCGGTGATCCGGTGACCGACTCGGGTTACCCGCGTGCCGTGCGCCTGTGGAAGCGGGGCACGCCGCTGTCGCAGGCACGTGTGGTGTTCGAGGGTCAACAGCGCGATGTGTGGGCGTCTGCATCAAGTGACCGCACGCCGGGCTTCGAGCGCTCCTTTGTCATGCGCGGTATCGACTTCTACCGCCATGAGATGTTCGTGCTGGACGGTGCGGGGCTGAAGCAGGTGCCCAAGCCGCAAGACGCGCAAGTGGCGTTCTGGAAGGAACGCGCGCTGATGCGGCTGAGGTCCGACTGGAAACAGGGCGAACGGGTGTGGCCCGCAGGCTCGCTGCTGGTGATGTCGGCTTCAGCGCTGATGGAGGGTAAGGCAGAGCCGGTGGCCTTGTTCACACCCACTGCGCAGCGCTCGTTGGCGGGCTACACCACCACCGCCACCTCGGTGGTCTTGAACGTGATGCAGGACGTGACGGGCCGTTTGGAAGTTCGCCGGCCCGAGGGCGCTGCCTGGAGCCTTCGCACGATTCCGGTGCCGAATACGGGCACCTTGTCGGTGGCCTCGCTGCACGATGCCACGGTGGCCGATGACGAGTGGGCCGAGGGCCTGCTGGTGAGCTACACCGACCTGCTCACACCCGAGAGCCTGCTGCTGGCGCGTGCCGACCGCTCAGGCATCGAGAACCTCAAGGGCCGTCAGGCCCAGTTCTCCACCAACGGCCTGCGCCTGGATCAACGGTTTGCGGTGTCCAAGGATGGCACGAGGATTCCGTACTTCATCGTGATACCCACGGGTCCGCGTGCCTCTGGGCCCAAGCCCACGCTGCTGTACGGATACGGCGGATTCGACATCTCGATGCGCAGCGCGTATTCGGGCGGCATCGGTCGGGCCTGGCTGGCCAGGGGCGGCGTGTATGTCTTGGCCAATATCCGCGGTGGCGGCGAATACGGTCCGGCCTGGCACACCTCGGCGATTCGCGAGAACAAGCAACGCAGCTACGACGACTTCATCGCGGTGGCCGAGGACCTGATCAAGACTGGCGTGACCACGCCGGCGCAACTGGGCATCCGCGGTGGCAGCAATGGTGGCCTGTTGGTGGGCGCGGTGATGACGCAACGCCCCGACCTGTTCGGTGCGGTGGTGTGTCAGGTGCCGCTGCTGGACATGCGGCGCTACCACCGTTTGTTGGCCGGGGCCAGTTGGATGGCCGAGTACGGCAACCCTGATAGGGAAGAGGACTGGGCCTTCATTTCCCGCTACAGCCCCTATCACCAGGTGCCGCCCGCATCGGGTGAGGGCGCCCGCAAGCTGCCGCCGGTGCTGCTGGTGACCTCCACTCGGGATGACCGAGTGCACCCAGGCCATGCCCGAAAGATGGCCGCGCGTTTGAGCGAACGCGGACAACCGGTGCTGTATTGGGAAAACATCGAGGGCGGGCACAGCGGGGCCGCCGACAACGGACAAAGGGCGAAGATGCAGGCCATGGAGTACACCTTCCTGTGGCGGCAGTTGCAGGGGGAGGCCAGGTGAGCGGGGTGGAAGACGACTCGGGCGCACGCGCTGCAATCGGCGCTTCAGTTGCCGACATGGCGCGCATCGCTTTGGCCTGCATGGACCTCACGAGCCTGGGTGAGGCCGACACGGCGCTGACCGTGGCCGACTTGGTGGCGCGCAGCCGTGGCCGCTTCGGTGCGCCGGGCGCGCTGTGTGTGTGGCCGCGCTTCGTGGCGCAGGTTCGGGGTTCGCTGCAGGCCTTGCATGGCGCTCGTGCCCCCCGGGTTGCTGCGGTGGCGAATTTCCCCTCGGGGCAAGAAGCGCTGCCAGCGGTCTTGGCGCAGGTGCGCGGCATCGTGGCTGACGGCGGCCACGAGGTGGACATGGTGCTGGATTGGCAGGCGCTGCGCACGGGCGATACGCATGCCGGCCGAGCCGCGGCTGCCACAGTCCGTGCGGTGCGCCAGGCCTGCCGTGGTGCGGTGCTCAAGCTGATCATCGAGTCAGGCTCACTGCAGGACCCTGCGCTGATTCGTCAGGCTTGCCTGATCGGATTGAACGAAGGGGTCGACTTCCTCAAGACCAGTACCGGCAAGACCGCGGTGGGGGCCACGCCACAGGCCGCCCGCGTGATGTTGGAGTGCATCGCTTCGCATCCGCGAGGTGCGCGCGTGGGCTTCAAGGCCTCGGGCGGCGTGAGAACCGTGCGCGATGCGGCGGTCTACATCGGGCTGGTGCGCGAGATTCTGGGTGTACAGGCTTGTGTGCCGGCGCGCTTTCGCATCGGCGCCAGCGGTCTGCTGGATGATGTGGTGTCCGTCCTGGGTGGGCAGGCATCGGCATCGGCCGCGGGGGCTTCGTATTGAGCGTGAACCGCCTGCCCGCTGAAATCATCCGCGACAAGCGGGAGGGGCTCGCGCATTCGCCTGAAGACGTGCAGGCCGTGGTGCAGGGTGTCACCGACGGGTCGTGGAGCGACAGCCAGGTGGCGGCTTGGGCCATGGCGGTGGCGATCCGCGGCATGCAGGCCGGTGAACGCCGTGAGCTGACGCTGGCCATGGCGCACTCGGGTCGGGTCCTCGATTGGCGCTGCGTAGCGGGTTTGCAGGGCCCCATCCTGGACAAGCACTCCACTGGCGGTGTGGGTGACAAGGTCAGTCTGATCCTGGCGCCGCTGGTGGCCGCTTGCGGTGGGGTGGTGCCGATGATCTCCGGCCGTGGCCTGGGCCACACCGGCGGCACCTTGGACAAGCTCGAGGCCTTGCCGGGGTTCCGCGTTCAATTGACCGAGCCTGAGCTGCACCGAACCCTGCGCGAGGCCGGCTGCGCCATCATCGGCGCCGGTACCGACTTGGCCCCGGCCGATCGGCGGCTGTACGCCATTCGCGACGTGACGGCCACGGTTGAATCCCTGGACCTGATCACCGCCAGCATTCTCAGCAAGAAGTTGGCCGCAGGCCTGCAGGCCCTGGTGATGGACGTGAAGGTGGGCAGTGGGGCGGTGATGCCGGAACTGCCTCGCGCGCGCGCGCTGGCGCACAGCCTGGTGGAGGTGGCCACGGCAGCGGGACTGCCCATCCGCGCGATGCTCACCGACATGGGGCAGGTGTTGGGGCATTCGGCCGGGCATGCGGTGGAGGTGCGCGAGGCCATCGATTTGCTCACCGGTTCGGCATCTGACCCGCGTCTGCGCGAACTGTGCGTGCTTCAGGCGGCGCACCTGCTGGTGATGGGGGGGCTGCAGCCCAACCTGCCGGCCGCCTGCGAGGCTGCGCAGCGCGCACTGGACGCAGGCGAGGCGGCCGAGCGCCTCGCGCGCATGGTGGCGCTTCAGGGTGGGCCCAAGGACGTGCTGCGCCAGGCCGGCCTGGCCGCGGCACCTTGCTCGCAGGGCGTGTGGCCTGCATCGGTTGCTCGGGGGCGCGTCAGGGCCATCGATGTGCGCGCATTGGGTTTGGCACTCCTGCGCATCGGCGGTGGGCGCAGCCGACCCGGCGATGTGATCGACCCCTGTGTGGGTTTGACCGAGGTACTGGGAGTGGGCGAGGAGTTCTCGCCCCAGCGGCCCCTGGCCGTGGTGCATGCGGCTTCAAAGGAGGCCGCACAGCAGGCCGCGCGTGAGGTGGCCGCGGCGTTCGAATGGGCTGAAGC
>JBEAWD010000012.1:0-6457 GCA_041160585.1 Pseudomonadota bacterium
GCACGCAGCCGCCAGGCGGTGGATCGCCGCCGGCATCGGCTGCGATTGCTCGATGGATGACCCACCCAAGGACTGATGAGAGCCGATCAGCCCACCAGCCGTTGCTTGGCCGCAGCGTACTCGCCGGCAAAGCGCGCGACCAATTCACCTGCGCCCACCACCTCGCGGATGACGCCGATCCCCTGACCGCAGCCCCAGATGTCACGCCAGGCCTTGGCAGCGTTCTCACCGTTGCCGGTGGCGAAGTTCATCTTGGTGGGGTCACTCTCGGGCAGGTTCTCTGGGTCCATGCCCGCGTTGCGGATGCTGCCCTTGAGGTAGTTGCCGTGGATGCCGGTGTAGAAGTTGCTGTAGACGATGTCGTCGGAATTGCTCTGGCAGATCATCTGCTTGTAGCCGTCCACCGCGCGTGCCTCATGGGTGGCGATGAAGGGTGAGCCGATGTAGGCCAAGTCGGCCCCCATGGCCTGCGCCGCGAGAATGGCGCCACCGGACGCGATGGAGCCCGACAAGGCCAGAGGGCCGTCGAACCACTGGCGAATCTCCTGAACCATCGCAAACGGGCTCTTGACGCTGGCGTGGCCGCCAGCACCGGCGGCCACCGGAATGAGACCGTCCGCACCCTTTTCGATCGCCTTGCGGGCAAACACATTGTTGATGACGTCGTGCATGACGACGCCGCCCCAGCTGTGCACACCCTGGTTCACATCCTCGCGCGCGCCCAGGCTGGTGATGACGATGGGCACCTTGTACTTGGCACACACCATCATGTCGTGTTCGAGCCGGTCGTTGCTCTTGTGCACGATCTGGTTGATGGCGTAGGGCGCAGCCGGTGTGTCGGGGTTGGCCCGGTCCCAAGCCGCAAGCTCTTCGGTGATTTCGTGCAACCACTCGTCAAGCTGCGAGGCTGGGCGCGCGTTAAGGGCCGGCATGGAACCCACGATGCCCGCCTTGCACTGCGCGATGACCAGCTTGGGATTGCTGATGATGAACAGCGGTGAGCCGATGACAGGCAGGCGCAGCTTGTTGAAGATGGGAGGCAGTGACATGGGTTTCCTGGGGTCGATGAAGGGCAAGAGATTCAGAACGCCTCGAGTGCCATGGACGTCACGCCCTCGCTGCCCTCGACGATGGCATCGCGCAGCCCAGGTGCCCTGGACAGAACATGGTCGGCATACACGCGACAGGTGGCGATCTTGGCCTTCATGAATTCGGCATCCTCGCCGGCGGCCAGTTTGCTTTCGGCCACCACCAGCGACCGCGCCATCTGCCAGCCGGCCATCAGGTTGCCCGCCAACATCAGATAAGGAACCGAGCCTGCGAACACCGCATTGGGGTTGCCCTTGGACTGCGCCACCACGAAATCGACCACATCGACAAAGGCCTTTCTTGCGGCTGCCAGGCGCACGAGCATGGCGCGTGCATTGACGCTGCTGCATGCGGCAAGTTCCCTTTCGGTGGCCTCAATCTGGGCCGCAACACCACGCGCACCGGCGCCGCCGTCGCGGGCCGTCTTGCGTCCCACCAGGTCATTGGCCTGAATGGCGGTCGTGCCTTCGTAGATGGTCAGGATCTTGGCGTCGCGATAGTACTGCGCAGCGCCCGTTTCCTCGATGAAGCCCATGCCCCCGTGCACCTGTACACCCATTGAGGTCACCTCCAAGCTCATCTCGGTGGAGTAGCCCTTGACCAATGGCACCATGAACTCATAGAAAGCCTGGTTCTGCGCCCGCACGGCGGCATCAGGGTGCGCATGCGCGGCGTCGTAGGCCGCCGCGGCGACCAAGGCCATGCTCCGGCATCCCTCGGTGACCGCACGCATGGTCAACAGCATCCGCTTCACATCAGGGTGATGGATGATGGGCGCGGCCGTGTTGAGCGAACCATCCACCGGGCGGCTTTGCACACGGTCGCGCGCGTACTGCACCGCCTTCTGGTAAGCGCGCTCGGAAATCGCGATGCCCTGCACGCCGACGGCAAATCGTGCGGCATTCATCATGATGAACATGTACTCCAGGCCACGGTTCTCCTGGCCCACCAGGTAGCCGATGGCACCGCCGTTGTCACCGTACTGGAGAACGGCCGTGGGGCTGGCCTTGATACCCAATTTGTGTTCGATGGACACGCAGTGCACATCGTTTCGGGCGCCCAAGGAACCGTCGGCGTTCACCATGAACTTCGGCACGATGAACAGCGAGATGCCCTTCACCCCCTCCGGAGCACCCTGCACCCTCGCCAGCACGAGATGCACGATGTTTTCGGCCATGTCGTGCTCGCCGTAGGTAATGTAGATCTTGGTGCCGAAGATCTTGTAGCTGCCGTCGGGTTGGGGCTCCGCCCGCGTGCGCACCAGCGACAAGTCCGAGCCGGCCTGCGGCTCGGTCAGGTTCATGGTGCCCGTCCAGGTGCCATCCACCATCTTGGGGATGTAGGTCGCCTGCTGCTCGGGTGTGCCAGCGGTGAGCAAGGCCTCGATCGCGCCGTCGGTCAGCAGCGGACACAGGGCAAAGCTCAGGTTGGCGCTGTTGAGGATCTCGCCGCAAGCCGCACCGATCGTCTTGGGCAAGCCCTGCCCCCCATACGCCGTGGGATGCTGGAGGCCCTGCCAGCCGCCCTCGGCGAATTGGCGGAAGGCGTCCTTGAAGCCGGCGGTGGTGGTGACACTCCCGTCCTTGAGGAAGGACGGTGCCTTGTCACCTTCCCAATTCAGGGGCGCAATCACGCCCTCATTGAGCCTGGCACACTCCTCCAGCACAGCCGCAGCCGTGTCGGGGCCCGCGTCCTCGAAGCCAGGCAACTGCGCCACCGTGTCGAGTTGCGCCAACTCCGTCATGGCAAACATCATGTCCTTGACAGGCGCGCGGTAAGTCATGGTGATCCTCTTCGGTGATGAATGTCAGAGCGACTTCACGAGTTCGGGAACGGCAGCGAACAGATCGGCCTCCAAGCCGAAATCGGCCACGCTGAATATCGGGGCTTCGGGATCCTTGTTGATGGCCACGATGACCTTGGAGTCCTTCATGCCCGCCAAATGCTGAATGGCGCCGCTGATGCCGCAGGCCACATACAGTTGGGGCGCCACGATCTTGCCCGTCTGCCCCACCTGCCAGTCATTCGGCGCATAGCCGGCATCCACCGCCGCGCGGCTTGCGCCCAGTGCAGCGCCGAGCTTATCGGCCAGGGGCGTGAGCACTTCATTGAACTTCTCCGACGAACCCAGAGCGCGACCGCCTGAGACGATGATCTTGGCGGCGGTGAGTTCCGGGCGGTCGCTCTTGGCCAGCTCGCTGCCCACATAGACGCTCTTGCCGCTGTCGGTCGCGCCGGCCAGTGCTTCGACCGGGGCTGAACCACCCGACGCGCCTGCGGCATCGAAACCAGTGGAGCGCACGGTGATGACCTTGATCGCGTCGGACGACTGCACCGTGGCAATGGCATTGCCCGCGTAGATGGGCCTCTCGAAGGTGTCGGCGGCAACGACCTTGGTGATGTCGCTGATCTGCGCCACATCCAAGAGGGCCGCCACCCGTGGGGCGGCATTCTTGCCATTGGCCGTGGCCGGGAACAGCACATGCGTGTATTGGCGAGCGATGCCCACCACCAGGGAAGCGATGTTTTCCGCCAGCTGATGCGCCAGGCAGGCCTCATCCGCGTGCAGCACCTTGGCCACACCGGCGACCTGAGCGGCCTGCTGGGCGGCAGCGCCGGCATGAGAGCCTGCCACGAGCACATGCACCTCGCCGCCGCAGGCGACAGCAGCCGTGATGGTGTTGAGCGTGGCGCCCTTGAGAGAGGCGTGATCGTGTTCGGCGATGACGAGGGTTGCCATGTCAGATGACCTTTGCGTCGTTCTTCAGCTTGGAGACCAGGGTGGCCACGTCGGGAACCTTGATGCCGGCGCTTCGCTTGGGCGGCTCGGACACCTTGAGCGTGGCGATGCGAGGCGTCACATCGACACCCAAGTCGGCGGGTTTGACCACGTCCAGCGGCTTCTTCTTGGCCTTCATGATGTTGGGCAGCGTGACATAACGCGGCTCATTCAGGCGCAGGTCGGTGGTGACCACAGCGGGCAACATCACGCTGAGCGTTTCGAGACCACCGTCCACCTCGCGGGTGACGGACGCCTTGCCATCGGCCACCTCCACCTTGGAAGCAAATGTGGCCTGCGGCATGCCGGACAGTGCCGCGAGCATCTGCCCAGTCTGGTTGCAGTCGTCATCGATGGCCTGCTTGCCCAAGATCACCAACTGGGGTTGCTCCTTGTCGACAAGGGCCTTGAGCAGTTTGGCCACCGCCAGGGGCTGCAACTCGGCGTCGGTTTCCACCAGGATGCCGCGATCGGCGCCGATGGCCATCGCCGTGCGCAGGGTTTCCTGGCACTGCGCCACGCCGCAGGACACGGCGATCACCTCGGTCACCACCCCCTTTTCCTTCAGTCGAACCGCCTCTTCCACGGCGATCTCATCGAAGGGGTTCATGCTCATCTTGACGTTGGCGATATCCACCCCCGTCCCATCGGACTTGACCCGTACCTTGACGTTGTAGTCGACCACCCGCTTGACCGGGACCAGAACCTTCATGAACGGCACCTCTGAATGGCAATGTTGTAATGGCTGCGACGATTCTAGGGGTCGACACCTACTGCGACGCTGACGGGCGGAGCCGGAGTCGACCAAAATCGAACGATCGTGCTATTTTTGCACAAGGTGCCGACCACAGCCGACCCCGCCAGCCCCGCTAGCCCTGGTCTAGGCGCCGCAGCCGAGATCTCAGTTCGGGGAACGGTACACGCTGCGTATGCGATGGCCTCCACCTTCTGTGACCAGCAGGTTTCCGGCTGAGTCCAGAGCAAGCCCGGTTGGTTGGTCGAACAAGGCCGCAGCGCCCACGCCCTCGCGGTAACCGGTGTTTCCAGACCCCGCGATCGTCAACACCGTACCCACCGCACCCACGAGTTGAAGGTGTCGCAGGGTGTGGTTGCCCGAATCGGCCACGAACAGGTTGGCCTGTGCGTCCACCACAACGGCCGTGGGCAGCGAGAAGCCCGCCAGTGCACCGGTTCCGTCCTGCGCACCCGGCGTACCCGACCCGGCCACCGTGCTCACGACGCCGCCTGGCGCCACCACTCGTATCAGGTGGTTCTGGGTGTCGGCCACATAGATTTGGCCCTGTGGGGCCACGGCCAATCCGGAGGGGCCATTGAAGGTGGCTGATGCCCCATCGGCTCGACCGCGTGTTCCCGGAGTGCCAGCCCACAGAGTCACCGCACCCGCGGCCGCGTTCGCACCGTTGGCCGCCACCGGTGCAATCCTGCGGATCACATGGTTGCCGGTATCGGCCACATACAAGTTGCCCGATGCATCGATGGCCAAGCCTCTTGGGCCGTTGAATTGGGCAGCCGCACCGGTGCCGTTGGCGTAGCCAGCCACTCCCGAGCCCGCCCAGGTGGTGACTTCACCGCTGCCGGCGGCGATGCGCCGGATCACATGGTTACCGGAATCGGCCACAAAGACGTTGCCAGCCGCATCCACCGCCACACCGGCAGGCGCGCGAAACGAAGCCAGCAAGGGCATCACATGGTTGATGAGGCCCGGAACAGCCGTGCCCGCCAGCGTTGAAACGGCCCCAAATGGCATGGTGACGGCACGGATCCGCGACGAACTGAAGTCCGTCACGAACAGGTCACCCGCAGGCCCCAGCGCGGCGGCTGACGGGGCGGAAAATCTGGCCGCGGCACCGATGCCGTCCATGTTGCCGGCCAGCCCCGAACCGGCGATCAGCCGGGTGCGCCACACGAACGAAAGGCACTGCGCGATCACATTGCTCACGGGGCCGGTGACCGTGGTAGCTGAATCATTGAACACACTGCAGGTTTGCCCGGTGGGTTGACTGCCCACCGTCACCGAGTAGCCCGTACCGTCCGCCAGCAAGGTCGGAAATCGGAATGACCCATTGGCCGACACGGTCAGGCTGTCGTTTCCATTGCGCAGCACCAGGGGCTGGCCACCCGCCACCGCCACGAGGCCAGTGGCGCTGCCACCCAGGGCGTGGCGATTGAGGGCGCACGACACCCTGACCTGCGTGACGGCCACGGTCACCCCTGTACCAGAGGCGTTGCTGAGGGTGCAGGTCTGACCAGCCGGCTGCGTGTCCACGGCAACCAAGTAGTCGCCGCCGTAGGTGATGCCTGAACCGAAGCTGAAGCTGCCGTTGAGGTTGAGGGCCATGCTGGGCTCTGCCGAGGGTACTCCGCTGCCGCTGAGCTTGAGTCTCACCTGCTGCCCCGAGGCCAAGCCCACCAGGTCACCGCCGATGGGAACCCTCGCCAAACTGCAGACGACATCGATGTTCGACACCCGATCTGTTGCCGCAGTGCCCGTTGCGTTGCTGATCGCACAGGCTGCCCCTTGGGGCTGAGACGTCACCGCCACGGCATAAGGCGTCCCAGGTGCTGGCC
>JBEAWD010000029.1:0-6741 GCA_041160585.1 Pseudomonadota bacterium
GTGCAGTCAAAGCAGCAAAAATTGTGACATAAAGGCGGCTGACTTAAAGGATGCAAGCCATAAGACTGCGGCCATGGCTTCAAACCTCTTGTTGATTCCGCTAGCAAAGCCGGGGGTAGTCCGCGATTTGCTGGCGACCAATATCCTGCTGCTGCGACGTGAGCGCGGTATGTCACAGGAAGCGTTGGCCTTTGAGGTCGGGTTACACCGAACCTTTATTGCCCATGTCGAAAGGCAGGTGCGCAACATCTCGATCGACAACGTCGAGCGAATCGCTGTGGGGCTCAACGTCCACCCGATGGTCCTGTTGGCGCCCAATCACCACGTCCTCAAGGCGTTGCAGCCCTGAATAACCACTAAGCCGGTCACCCGTAGCCGGCGCTCAGGTCACCAGGAACACCACCGGCGGCGTTACGGTGACCGGGACGACATTCCGTAGATCGCCGACTGACCGGCGACCGCGTTTTGCTGTCATGGAACTCTTCGCGCGCAGGCGCGCACACGACCCGAAAAGTCGCGGTTTACGAAAGCGACCTTAGAAGCGCGGTTTTTGCTGCTTTTTTGAGCGGCGAATCGACCGGCAACAGGAGACACAACAGGCCACGTCGCGATAGCCCCGGATGGTGCTCGTGTGGAAAGATCCGAGGCGAGGGCCGTGGCAAGCCAATGTTGCCAGCCTACTGACAGGGTGACCCAGCAAAGATGTCCACTTAAACCAACGGGCCCCCGCGATACCCAGCGGAGTTAATGGTCTCCCCCACGGTCAACCTCACGATAGCCACGCCTTCAACATGCCCTTCGACATGATCCCCTGGGTGCAAGGGCCCCACTCCCTCGGGAGTCCCCGTGTAAATGATGTCGCCAGGCTGCAGGTGATAGTAAAGGGACAGATCAGAAATGATCTCTCGGATGTTCCAAATGAGATTGCTCACATCGGACTTCTGCTTGACCTCGCCGTTAACCTCTAGCTCGATCTCGCCTTGCTCGATGACGACGCCGGGCATGGGCACTACTTCTGAGCAGACAGAGCCGTCCTCAATATCTTTGCCAAGGTCCCAGGGGCGTCCCTTGTCGCGTGCGATCAGTTGCAGGTCGCGCCGCGTCATGTCCAGACCACAGGCATAGCCAAAGATCAGCTCATGCGCTCGCTCGGTCGGCACTCGAAAACCCGACTTGCCGATGACCAACACGAGTTCTATTTCATAGTGGTAGTTCTTGGTCTCAGGCGGGTAGGCTACCGTGGCGCCACTCGGCACCAGGGTCTGAGGAGACTTGGTGAAGTAGAAGGCACGCTCGGTGGTCTTATCGACAGGGCGGCCCATCTCCACCGCGTGGGCATGGTAGTTACGACCCACGCAGAAGATGCGATTGACCGGGAGATGCTCATGGTGGCCGCGCACCGGAAGGCTGGCAACGGGGGGCGGATTCCAAAGGTAGGTGGTTGCGGTCATGGGCGGCTGTCAGCTGCGGACTTCATAGACACCGAGCTTTCGGTGTAAGGGCGACTCGTCGGCGACAAATAGGAAAGCAGGTTCGGTGGTCGAGCGGTTGGTCAACGTCACGGCCTCATAGCCGGGCGTGCAGCAGGTGTCGGCTTCTGTCAGGTCAAATGCGTGCTCGGTTACCGCCACATCCACGCGCCCTTCGATGACATGGAATACCTGCGAGGGTGAGCGTGCAGGCAGCTGAAGCTGCTGAGCAGGGCGCAGCATCATCGCGTAGTAGCCCAGGTTGTTTTGTATGTGGTGCCCGGTATCGGGGTTCACATAGGTGACCTGCACACACGTCAGGCTCGGCTGGGTTTGCGCAAGTGCCTCCAGCGCTGTTCGCGTCTCCCGCCACGGATACCGAAGCATCGGGTACTCGGCGCGGCCTCGCTCGAAGTAGGGCGTTGGCACGATGCCGCCATGCGCGTACACCTCGTCTCCGCGGCCGACCTTCACGGTCTGACGCTCACCTTCCACAGCGTATGAGACCTCCGCGTAGTACATCAGAGGTAAATCCAGCACATCAAGCCATACAACTGGAGCACTACCACTGTGCTCGTGCTCGTGCCACTGCCCAGTGGGTGTCAGGATCAGGTCACCGCGCTCCATGGGGCACTTTTCGCCATTGACCGTGGTGGTGGCGCCTCGCCCCTCGACGATCATGCGCACAGCATTGGGCGTATGGCGGTGGGCTGGCGCCCATTCACCCGGCAGCAACAGCTGCATACCCAAGTACATAGCCGGGCTGGCCTTCATATTCTCAAGACCATGGCCCGGATTGGCCAGCACCAATACACGGCGCTCGGCCTTGTGCATGGGAGTGAGCTCACCCGCCTGCATCAATAGGGGCTTGAGTGTGGTGTAGGGCCAGTGAGTGGGCCGGGTGTTCCGGCTGGGGACCTGGGGCGGTAGCACCGAACGCAGGTTGGGCCACAGGGGAACCAAGTTCAGCCGGGTCAGAAGGTCGCGGTAGTCCTGCGGGAGGTCTTCAAGTCGTCCGAGTTCATGCACGTGTTGTCCTCCTCTCGCCGACCATACGGCCCATTGGAACCGGTCTTCAAATCGTCCGAGTTCATGCATGTGTCGCCCACTCCATCCTGACTACAGGATCCAGAGAAACCGGTTAATGCGAGAGCCCGGTGCAGGGCCCGCCGGCGATTTCGCCATGCACCGCTGCCAATTCGCTGGCAGATCAATTCGACGGCATGGTCGACACCCACACGGCGCAATGCCGCCAAGGATGGAATGCCCACCTCACTCAGGCGCTCGACGACCTCAGGCCCGAGTAAAGGGGTGACATGGATCACCCTTCGGTCTTCCTCTGGCCATTCAGCCCCTGACTCGGAACTCATCAGAGTCGATTTCATAATCGGCATCAATGCGATCCCGAGCGGAATGCCGTGATCTCGCGATCGGTGTCCCGCTCGGCCCCGCAGCTTCGAACTTACGTCACAAGGAAGCCGAGAATGTGATGCCTACCGTTCTCGGATCTCCGATCAAGGCCTGCATCGTTCCTGAATTCACGAAGCTCGAGCGGTTCAGGTAGTAGAGGGCGTTGGTCGCGTTCTTAATCCACAGCTGCGTGGAGTAGCGCTGCTGGGGCCCAAACCTCAGTCCGACTTGCGCGTTGTACAACGCATAGCCGTCGGCGCGCTGCAAGGCATCGTTTTCGAGCGTGAAGAAGCGTGAGCCCCGGTAACTCACGTCGGCACCTACCGTCATATCAACGCCCGAGGCGACCGCAAACTGCCTGCGGGCGGCAACAGTGCCGGTGAGCTTGGGACTGTTGGTCAGCTCCTTGCCCGTGTAGTTGGTGCTTTCGACCTGACCGTTGAGGATCCGCGTCTGAAGCAAACCCAGGTTGGCGTCGATCGTCCAGCCGCTGCCTGGTTTGATGTTGGTTTCCACCTCAAGCCCACGCACCTGCGATTTCGGTACATTGATCACTGCCGCATACACCTCGCCGCCGATGGAACGCACCGACAGCAATTGCTGATCCTTGTAGGCGTAGTTGTATGCCGTGAGGTTGAAGCGCACCGCACCGTTGGCCAGCGTGCTCTTGCTGCCCACTTCCGTGGCCATCAGGGTCTCAGGCTTGGTAGGTGTAAAGAAGCCGGGGTTGGGCAAATTCGTCGTGGCCACGATGCTCGTGGCAGGTGCCGCGCTGAAGCTGCCGGCCTTGAAGCCTTCGGCCAAGTTGGCGAATACCATGTGGTTGCGATCAACCACATACTTGCCGCCCAGCTTCCAGCCTTGGCGATTCCAACTGGCCGTGTAGGGGGTGGCCAAGTAGGTGTTCGATCCCGTGGCTCCGGCGAATCCCTGCACGAACGGCGTGCTCAGCAGGCGCGTTGTGGAAATCGGGTTCTGACCGGTGATAGGAGACAGCGCAGCCAAGGTGTTGGCGTCCAGCAGGCTTCGGCGCACGGACGTGTTGGTGCCGTCGATCTCTTCAGAGGTCAAGCGCAAGCCGAAGGTGGCCGTGAACTTCTTGGTGAGGTCACGTTCGAGCTCACCGTATAGCGACTTGACCGTATTGTCCTGGTCCAACTGAGTGGAGAAGATTCGGCGGTCGGGACGGAAGTACTGTGCTGAAGTGGTGCTGCCAACCAGGTTTTCTTTGAAGAGAAACACACCACCAATCCAGCGTGTAGCCTGTTGTGAAGGCGAGGTGAGGCGCAGTTCCTGGCTGTACTGCTTGGCCTGGCTGGTTTGGAAGAAGTCAAAGCCAAAGGTCGTCAGCGACTGGGGGCCGGCATCGATATCTTCAGCCTTGCGGTACTGATTGGCCTCGTAGGCGGTGATGGATGTCAGTCGAACTGCGTTCGGGAACTGGTGGTTCACTACGATCGATGAACCCCGTGCGCTGACCGCTTCAATCGGCTTGCTCAGGCTGGCGCTGAACGTGGTGAGATCCTTGGGGTCAGAGGGAGCGCCGGTACGGCTCACGCAAGCCGAACCCAAGCCCACGCGATCCGGCGGACACAGCAAGGCCGCATTGGTGGCTGCATTGCCTGCGGCAGTCTGTAGCCCGAGCATCTTCCAGAGTTTGTTCGTCTGGTCCACCTCCTCGGCGTGAACCTTCACCAGGACACTGGTAGCCGCGCTCGGCTCAAAGAGAAGCTGGAAACGACCCGCCTGGTTGTTGCGGTTGTAGACCTTCTCGCCCGTGGTGCGGTTGTCATAGAGCCCGTCGCGCTTCTGGGACAGGATGGCCACTCGGGCCGCAGCCGATTTACCCAGGTCGAAGCCGACGGCGGTATCGACATCAAACTGACCATAGCTGCCAAAGGTCAGCGCCGCGCGGCCGTTCAAGCCCTCTCCCACAACGGGCTTGGCCGAGATGTAGTTGATGGCACCGCCCGTGGTGTTGCGACCGTAGAGAGTGTTCTGTGGGCCACGAAGCACCTCTACTCGCTCTAGGTCAAACAGTTGCAACACGTTGACGATGGGGGAGTTTAGGGAGACCTCGTCTGAGTAGACGCCCACCGCGCTGACTTGATTAATGCCAGGGCCCTTGGTTCCGATGCCGCGGATGTAGATGTTGGCATTGGTCGAACCGTTGTTCAGCGTCAGGTCGGTGCTGGGGATCCGAGAAAGCAGTTCCTGTGAATTGGCGATGCCCAGCTCCGTCAATGCTGCGCCGCTGATCGCGGAGACAGGCACCGCGACATCCTGGATACCGCCAAGGCGCTTGGTGGCCGTGATCATGACGGTGTCCGTTTCACCCTTCTTGGCGTTTGAGCTTTGCGAAGCCGCAGCACTCGACGACGATCCAGTTTCGGCCTTGGCCTGAGGCTGCGAAGTCGACTGCGCATAGGCGCCAGCGGCAAGCGACAGGGCCACGGCATTGGCCACGATGGTTCGCTTCATGAGCGTGCCTCCCTGGGGGAGCCAATCGGTTTGCATGCTGATCTCCTCTTCAGTTCAGCGGACTTGATGGGTGGGTGAACTCGGCCAGCGAACCCCATATCGAGCACCTCATAGAGAACGAATTGGGCAACGTGGTTTCTTTATTGTCAACCTAGTCACTGAATACGAAACTCGTGCAAACCCTAGATGACAACATGTACAACGCCAGAACAATGGCACAGCGCCTCTTGTTTGCCGGAATCGCAGGCCATTGTTTCTCTTTGAATAACCGCGTTTCCAATTTTTTCAGCAACCAACCCTCGCAATCGATGATGAATTCACCCACTGTTCGACCTGTGCACTCGCCAGCCGACAAGATCACCGCGCCGTGGCGCGTCGTACTGATGTGTGCACTGTTGATGATGCTGGACGGCTACGACCTTTCGGTGATGGGATTGGCTCTGCCTGCAGTCGCGCAAGCGTGGTCGCTTGAGCCCTCTGCATTCCGATGGGCGCTGTCGGCCTCTCTTGTAGGGGTGGGCGTTGGCTCGGTTCTCGCCGGCCTGCTAGGCGATCGCTTCGGCCGCAAGGCGACCCTGCTGGGCATGTTCAGCTTTGGTGGGGCTGTCAGTCTGGCCACCGTCAGCGCCACCAGCATCGATCAACTGGTCGTCTGGCGTTTCCTGGTGGGCGTGGGGATGGGCGGTGCGATCCCGAACGTCATCGCGCTCGTCAGTGAGTTGGTTCCTGAAAAGAGGCGCAACTTGATGGTCGTGGTGGTGTACAGCGGCGCGGCCCTCGGTGGTGCGATGGGCAGTCTACTGGCGTCGGTAGCGATACCGGCCTACGGATGGACCTCCGTATTCCTCTTTGGCGGCGTGGCGCCGCTTCTGCTGGCCGTAGTGGCATGGCGCGTGATTCCAGAGTCGCCGGCCTTCCTGTTGGCCAGGCAGACTGCTGAGAAGGAGGCCGCCCTCCCATTGAGCAGTGAGCCCCACACGGATCCATCACGGGAGGCACCATCGGGCGTCTTGGCACTTTTCCAGGAGGGCCGCACTCGGACGACCCTGCTACTGTGGGTGCTGTTCATCTGCACCCAAGCAATGGTGTTTTTTGTGCAGAGCTGGTACGTCACGCTCTTGGAGCGCAGCGGGATACCGCTGGATGGCGTACTGCGGACGTTCTCGCTGTGGGACTTCGGTGCCCTCATCGGCGGTGTGGCCGTGGCGGCGCTGTCGAGTCGAATGCCGCTGGAGCGACTGCTCGCGGTGGCTTACCTGGCGGCAGCTGCCTGCTTGGTATCACTAGGACAGATACAAAACTTGTCCATCATCACCAGCGTCGTGACGTTCCTGACCGGGTTCTCCGTTGTAGGCGCATCACTATGCCTGGGTGCCTTGGC
>JBEAWD010000084.1:0-3248 GCA_041160585.1 Pseudomonadota bacterium
GGCCACGATGCTGTTGGAGTACCCTGACATCCACGAGCGCCGCCGTGAGCTGGCGCGCCTGATTGGCGTGGAAGACCGCATGTTCATCGAGGTGGAAGGACACGGCCGCGTGTATGCCATCGCCGATGAAGACCTGGACCGCGAGAACGACGAAAAGACCTCGTCGGTGCACTTCGTGCGCTTCGAGTTCAACAAGGACATGCGTGACGCTATCCGCGCCGGCGCCTCGGGGAAGATGGGCTGCGACCACACCAACTACCCCGCGCACGTGGTGATCGCCGCCGACACCCTGGCCAGCCTGGCCGGCGACCTGCGTTAAGGGAAATGGGGTCAGAGTCAATTTTCTTGCGAATAAATGTTGGCGGGAGATGCGGCTCTGATCCGGACTCATCGCTCGAACTAGGGTTGACGTTTATACAAAATCTTGTATATTCGACCCGTGGCAGACCCGAAACCCGTTGAGTTCCGAGGCAGCTCACTGGATGACCTCCGGACCTTTCCGCTAGAGGTCAAGCGCGATGCGGGTCATCAACTCGACAGGGTTCAACACGGCCAGGAGCCCGACGACTGGAAGTCGATGCCGACCGTCGGACAAGGTGTGCAGGAGATCAGACTTCGAGATTCGACCGGCGCATTCCGCGTGATCTACGTCGCCAGGTTCGCACAAGCCGTTTACGTATTGCATTGCTTCCAGAAGAAGACGCAGACCATGAGCAAGGGCGACATTGAATTGGCAAACAAGCGCTACCGCGAGTTGCGCAAGGAGTTGGGGATATGAGCGTCGAACAATTTGCCAGCGTATGGGATGCGCTTGAGGACACGCCTGAAGCGGCAGAAAACATGAAGCTGCGCTCCCGGTTGATGATGGCCTTGAAGGACCATATCGTGCGCAACGAAATGAGCCAGGCGCGAGCTGCCAAATTGTTTGGTGTGACGCAGCCGCGTATCTCCGACTTGATGCGGGGCAAGATCCACCTTTTCGGGATTGATGCGCTTGTGAACATGGCCGCCACCGCTGGACTGCACATTGAGCTGCGCGTGGTTGAAGCGGTTTGAGTTATGCCGGACCTCCCCATGAGCCTGACTGAATTGCTGATCACCGCCTGGCTGGCGCTGGCCCTGGTGTTCACCTTCGTGTGGGTGGACCAGCGCTCCACGGGCAACGCGGGCATGGTGGATGCCTATTGGGCTTGGACATTGGGGCTCTTGGGGCCGTGGTTTGCCTGGCATTCCACCGCCGAGCCGGTGGTGCGCCTGATGATTGCCTTCATGCCCCTGGTGTGGGGCCTGCGCCTGGGCACCTTCCTATGGGCACGCAACCACGGCAAGCCCGAAGATGGCCGCTACACCCAGCTGCGCCTGGAATGGGGGGCGCAAGCGCAGTACAAGATGTGGCGCTTCTTCCAAATACAGGTGCTGTTTTCGATGTTGATCGCCCTGGGGCTGTTGGTGGCCAGCCGGCGCGAGACGCCGGTGCCGCAGCCGCTGATCCTGTTGTCGGCCTTGATTTGGATCGTGTCCATCCTGGGCGAGGCGCTGGCCGATGCGCAGCTGGCGGCCTTCAAGCGTGACCCGGCGAACAAGGGGAGGGTGTGCCGCTCGGGCTTGTGGGGCTGGTCGCGCCACCCGAACTACTTCTTCGAATGCCTGCACTGGGCAGCCTATGTGCCGCTGGCCTGGGGCGCCGACGGCTTCTGGCTGGCGCTGCTGCCGCCAGCGGTCATGGCCTTCCTGCTGCTCAAGCTTTCCGGCATTCCGGCCACCGAGGCGCAGGCCGCGCGCACGCGGCCCGAGTATGCGGACTACATTCGCACGGTGAGCCCGCTGATTCCCTGGCCGCCCCGGCGCAGCGCCTGAGTCACGGTGGATGGGGGAGGGTGCGGATATTGCCCCCGCGACCATCCACAATGCCCGATCGCCCGCAAAATGGGCGTGTAACCCGCAGGGTGGTTTGCTGCGGCCCGTGACCCATTCAAACGGCGTGCCACCATACGCCTGCACTGCCCATGAACACCACCGTGGCCTCCACTGATGCGGCCCCTGAATCGGCCACCTTTTCAGCCCGCCTGAGCACGACACTGATCGACGCCTGCGAGCGCGGCCTGCTGCCGGACGCCCTGGTGCGTGCGGGCATGCGCAGCCTGATGAAGCAGCGCCTGATCGACGAAGGCGCCGACAACGCGCCCTTGGCCACCGAACGCCTGGCTGCGTTGGTGGACGAGCTGCGCGAAAGCCCGATCGCCAAGGAGACGGACGCGGCCAATGAGCAGCACTACGAAGTGCCCTCGGCCTTCTTCCACCTGCACCTGGGCCCGCGCCTGAAGTATTCCTGCGCCTGGTACGAAACCGGCACGGAAACCCTGGCGCAGGCCGAAGAGGCGATGTTTCGGCTGTACGCCGAACGTGCCGGACTGGCCAACGGCCAACGCATCCTCGACCTGGGCTGTGGCTGGGGCAGCATGAGCCTGTGGATGGCCGAGCGATTCCCGGGCGCGCAAATCGTGGGGATGTCGAATTCCCACGGCCAGCGCGAATACATCGAAGCACGTGCCCGCGAGCGTGGGTTGAGCAACCTGACCATCCTGACGGCCAACGTGGTGGAGGCGGACTTCCCCTTGCAAGGGGTGCCGGCCGACTTCGATCGTGTGGTATCGATCGAGATGTTCGAGCACATGAAGAACTACCAGAGCCTGTTCGCCAAGGTGGCCTCATGGATGAAGCCGGGCGCGCAAGCACTGGTGCATGTGTTTGCGCACCGGACGCTGGCCTACCACTTCGAGGTCAAGGACAAGAGCGACTGGATGACGAAGTACTTCTTCACCGGCGGCATCATGCCCAGCGCCGACCTGTTCTTGCACTTTCAGGACCACCTGAAGGTGCAACGCCGCTGGTGGGTGGATGGGCGCCATTACGAAAAGACCTCCAACCACTGGCTGGCCGGCATGGACGCCGCGCGCGCGCAGATCATGCCGGTGTTCGAGCAGGCCTACGGCCAGGCCGAGGCTGCCCGCTGGTTCCAACGCTGGCGCATGTTCTACATGGCGGTGGCGGAGTTGTTCGGTTATGACGAGGGGCGCGAATGGGGCGTGGTGCATTACCTGTTCGAGAAGCGATGAGACCAAGGAAGCCCGCGAACGAATTTCACTGCGAGCGCCGACAGGTGATGAGGTGGGGCGCGGGCGGTGCCTTGACGGCGGTCATGGGCGCATGGGCCGGCCAGCCTGCACTGGCGCAGGCCCAGGCCCAGG
>JBEAWD010000109.1:0-10970 GCA_041160585.1 Pseudomonadota bacterium
GCGACTTTGAATTCCTGGGCATGGTCAACGATGTGCCCATGACCATCGTGGGCCGCACCACGCTGCCGGCCAACAACTTCGCTGAACTGCGCAAGTGGGTCAACGACAACAAGGGCAAGATCAACCTGGCCAACGCGGGCCTGGGCGCTGCCTCACACCTGTGCGGCCTGCTGTTCCAGCAAAGCCTGGCCGTGGACATGACCACCGTGCCCTACAAGGGCACCGGCCCGGCCATGACCGACCTGATCGGTGGCCAGGTGGACCTGATGTGCGACCAGACCACCAACACCACCGCGCAAATTGAAGGTGGCAAGGTCAAGGCCTTCGCAGTCACCACGATGAAGCCCCTGACCACGCCAGCCCTGGCCAAGTTGCCCACCCTGGATTCCCAGGGTATGAAGGGCTTCAATGTGAGCATTTGGCACGGTCTGTATGCGCCCAAGGGCACGCCCAAGGCGGTTCAGGATCAGGTGAACGCGGCCCTGCGCGCTGCACTGAAGGACCCCGAGTTCATCAAGCGCCAAGAGGCCCTGGGTGCGGTGGTCGTGACCGACGATCGCCTGAACAGCGCCGAGCACCGCAAGTTCGTCGAGGCTGAAATCAACAAGTGGGGCCCCGCGATCAAGGCCGCCGGTCAGTACGCCGACTGATTGTTTGCTTTGGCTGCAAGTGGCCCGCATCCAGTGGGCCGCACCTCCAAGCCGCTGCGGCCCATCAGGCCCAGCGGCTTGTTTCGTTTCAGATCAGGTCCTTGGGATCGCCGAAGTGGGCTTCGACGTCCATGGGCAGCAGTTGAATGGTGGCACGCAGCCCCGGAACGGCACTCATGAGCGCCTGTTCGACCGAGGTGCGCACCGCCGCGGCCCGGCCCAGCGTCCAGCCGGCCGGCATGTGCATGTGCAGGTCGACGAAACGCCGCTGGCCAGCCTGGCGCGTGACCACATGGTCAAAGCGAATGGCCTGGTGGCGGAAAACGTCCAGCGTACGCTCGATCTCCTCACGCCACTTGGGCTCCAGGGCCCGGTCCATCAGGCCATCGGCCGATCGCCGGATGAGGTGCAGCGCCTCGCGCAGGATGTTCAGCGCCACTGCGATCGCCATCACCGGGTCCAACCACAGCCACCCCGTGACGTGCACCGCCACCAGCCCCGCCACCACACCAGCGGACGTCCAAACATCGGTGATGAGGTGCCGGGCATCGGCCTCCAGCGCAATCGAATGACGTTCGCGTGCGGTGCGCAGCATGCCCCAGGCCAACACCCCATTGAGTGCCGAACTGAACACGGCCAGCCCCAGCCCCAGGCCCAGCGCCTGCAAGGGCTGGGGATTGAACAGCCGGTGAACGGCAGCAGCCATGATGGCCACCGCCGCCACCAGGATCAGCACACCTTCGAATCCGCTGGAGAAGTATTCGGCCTTGTGGTGCCCGTAGGGATGGTCTTCGTCAGGGGGCTGGGCCGCCACCGTCACCATCGCCAGCGCAAACACCGCGCCGGCCAGATTCACCAGCGACTCCATTGCATCGGACAGCAGGCTCACCGAGTCGGTGAGCCACCAGGCACCGGTCTTGAGCAGGATGGTGGCCACCGCAGCGGCCACCGACAGCTTCAGATAGGCGCTGACCGAAAGTTTCATGCCGGACCTTTTCAGGCCAGCGTCACCCGCGCGAACTTGCGCTTGCCCACCTGTACCACGAAGGTACCCGCGGGCAGCTTCAGCGCCTTGTCGCTGATCACGGTGCCGTCCACGCGCACCCCGCCCCCGTCGATGAGACGGTTGGCCTCACTGGAGGAAGGCGCCAGGCCGGCGCTCTTGAGCAGCGCCCCGATGCCCAGGGGCGCGCCCGACAGGGCGACCTCGGGAATCTCATCGGGTACGCCGCCGCGCGATCGGTTGACGAAATCCTGCTCGGCCGCATCGGCCGCCGCCGCGCCGTGGAAGCGGGTCGTGATCTCGCGCGCGAGCATCACCTTCACTTCCTTGGGATTGCGGCCGGCCTGCACCTCCGCCCTCAAGCCGGCGATCTCGGATTCGGCGCGGAACGACAGCAGCGTGTACCAGCGCCACATCAGTTCATCGGAAATCGACAAGACCTTGGCGAACATGGTGTTGGCCGGCTCGGTGATGCCGACATAGTTGTTCTTGCTCTTGGACATCTTGTCCACGCCATCCAGGCCCTCGAGCAGCGGCATGGTCAGGATGCACTGCGGCTCCTGTCCATATTCCTCCTGAAGGTGGCGGCCCATGAGCAGGTTGAACTTCTGGTCGGTGCCGCCCAACTCCAGGTCGCTCTTCAAGGCCACCGAGTCGTAGCCCTGCATGAGCGGGTACAGGAATTCATGCACGCTGATGGCCGTACCGGCCTTGTAGCGCTTGGTGAAGTCGTCGCGCTCCATCATGCGGGCCACCGTGTAGCGCGAGGCCAGGCCGATGATGCCGCGTGCGCCCAGCGGGTCGCTCCACTCGCTGTTCCACCGCACCTCGGCATCGTCCAGCTTGATCACCAGGCCCACCTGCTCAAAGTAGGTCTTGGCATTGCTTTCGATCTGCTCGCGGGTGAGCGCTGGGCGCGTGCTGTTGCGGCCGGACGGGTCACCGATCATGGTGGTGAAGTCCCCGATGAGCGGAATCACGCGGTGCCCGAGGTCCTGCAACTGCCGCATCTTGTTGAGCACGACCGTATGCCCCAGGTGCAGGTCGGGCGCGGTTGGATCCATGCCAAACTTGATGCGCAGGGGCGTGCCCGAGGCCTCGCTCTTTTGCAGCTTGCGCAGCCAATCGGACTGCGGCAGCAGTTCCTCGCAGCCCCGAAGCGTGACCGCCATGGCGTGCTCAACGGCCTGGGAGACCACGCCGACCTCGTGTGAGTGGGCACTTGCTTTTTCTGAAGTGGTTGCGCGATCAGGTCGATTCATGGATGCAAAAAAGGGTTGATTTTTCACATCTGCCGATACAATTTCCGGTTCCTGACAGTGCCTGCCGCCTGCTTCAGATGCGCCTCGGATTCTACCGAGGCGTCATGAGATGCCGGATCGGCTGGGTGCTTCGTTTTTTGTTTCGTTCATGTCACTTCACGTGCTCCTCACTGCCGTTCAAGTTTGGGCACGCACCCACCGCCGCGGTGTGGTGTGGGGCATAGGCCTGGGCATGGGTGGCCTGGCGGCCACCGCATTCGGCCTGGCCCCCTTGGCGCCTGATGCGTCCAAATTGCCCCAACAGGTGGTCACGCAAACGCTGCCCCTTGGCGTCGACTTGAACGAACAGCTCGAGGCCTTGTCCGCGCTGCCCCTGGAGCTCTACCGTTCGGACACCACCCGCAAGCAAGACACGGCCGATGCCCTGCTGGCCCGCTTGGGGGTCAATGACGCGCAAGCCGCGGCCTTCATGCGGCAAGACCGGGTCGCGCGCAAGCTGTTCGAAGGCCGCGCGCAGAAGATGGTGCGGGCCAAGGCCGATGCCTCGGGTCGGCTGATCGAACTCGTGGCCCGCTACCCGGTCGACCAGCGACAGCTGGCCGACACCCATTTCACCCGTCTGTCGCTCACGCGCATCGACGACGCCTGGGTCAGCACCGTGGAAACCGTCGAGCTGCAGTCGCGCGTGCAGTTGGGCAGCGGCATCATCCGCACTTCCCTGTTTGCCGCCACCGACGAAGCACAGATGCCCGACGCGATCGCGTCGCAGATGGCCGAGATCTTCTCAGGCGACATCGACTTCCACCGCGAACTCAAGCGCGGCGACTCCTTCAGCGTGGTGTACGAATCGCTCACCGCCGACGGCGAGCCGATCAATTGGAACCAGGCGGCCGGCCGGGTGTTGGCAGCCGAATTCGTCAACAACGGCCGGGTGCACCAGGCCGTGTGGTTCAAGGATGCCCAACGCGGCAGCTATTACGATTTCTCCGGCAAGAGCAAGCGACGCGCCTTCCTGGCCAGCCCCATGGAGTTTTCGCGCGTCACCTCGGGCTTTGCGATGCGCTTTCACCCCATCCACCAGCGGATGATGGCCCACACCGGAGTCGACTACGGCGCGCCAGTGGGTACGCCCGCCCGTACGGTGGCCGATGGCACGGTCGAGTTTGCGGGGTGGCAGGGTGGCTACGGCAATACCGTCATCGTCCGACACGGCGGCGACAAGACCACGCTGTACGCCCACCTCAGCCGCATCGATGTGCGGCGCGGCGAACGGGTGCAACAGGGTCAGCGCATCGGCGCGGTCGGCGCCACCGGTACCGCCACTGGCCCGCACCTCCACTACGAGTTCCGTGTCGGCGGTCGCCACGTCGACCCGCTGCGGGCTGCACGCCAGGCCGCGCCCGTCCCCTTGGCCGAACAGTCCCGCGGCGCCTTCATGGCGCAAGCCGATGTGCTGCGCACCAAGCTGAGCGTGGCCGCCACCTTGGTGGGCGATTCCGGCCGCGGCGACTGACCCGCCGAGGTCTGTGGCGCACCCAGCGGCCCCCTTGACCCAGTTCCCTGCCAACGCCCTGACCATCGGCTTGATGTCGGGCACATCCCTGGATGGTGTGGACGGCGTCCTCATCCGCTGGCACTCGCAGGGCAGTGGATTCGAAACCCTGGCGCGCGCGCAGGGTCGGTTTGAAGTCGGCTTGCGGCAAGAGCTGCTGGCCCTGAACGCCCCTGGCGCCAACGAACTGCACCGCGCCGCCCTGGCCGCCAACCGCCTGAGTGTTCAAGCCTGCGAGGTGGTGGCCGAATTGCTGAGGCAAGCGGATCTGAAGCCCACCGCCGTCCAGGCCATTGGCCTTCACGGCCAAACCGTGCGCCACCGCCCCGGCGAATTCGATGGCACGGGCTACACCCTTCAGTTGCACAACGCCAGCCTGTTGGCCGAGCTCGCCGGCATCGATGTGATCTGCGACTTCCGCAGCCGCGATGTGGCAGCTGGTGGGCAAGGTGCACCCCTGGTACCGGCCTTCCACGCCGGCGTGTTCCAACAGTCCGATCACGACGTGGCGGTGCTCAACCTGGGGGGCATCGCCAACCTCACGCTGCTGCCAGCCGATGGCTGCATTGGCGGCTACGACTGCGGCCCGGCCAACGTACTGATGGACACATGGGCACAGCAGCACCTGGATCAAGCCTTCGACCCCGATGGTGCCTGGGCCGCCAGCGGTGTGGTGCTGCCACCGCTGCTGCAGCAGTGGCAGACCGAACCCTTTTTCTCACGGACCGGGCCCAAGAGCACGGGCCGTGACCTGTTCAGCGCCGAGTGGTTGAACGCCACCGGCCTATCGGGGCTGCGGCCCGAAGATGTGCAGGCCACCTTGTGTGAACTGACGGCCTGGTGCGTCGACCTGCACCTGGCCCGTGATCTGCCGGCCGCACGCCACCTGTGGGTGTGTGGTGGTGGCGCCCTCAACGGGGAATTGATGCGGCGCCTTGATCGGGGCATGAAGTCCCGCTTGGGCCCATCCGCCGCGGTAGCGTCGACGCGCGAAGCGGGACTGGACCCGATGGATGTGGAGGCCGCGGCCTTTGCCTGGCTGGCATGGCGCTTTTTGAAGCGCGAGCCGGGCAATGTGGTGAGGGTGACCGGCGCCAGAGGGCCCAGGGTCTTGGGCGCGCTCTACCCGAGCGGGCGCTGAGCGGTGTGCCCGCTCAAGGCCTGAGCGCTCAGACGGAAAACGAGGAACCGCAGCCGCAGGTGGTGGTGGCGTTGGGGTTCTTGATGACGAACTGCGCGCCCTGCAGGTCTTCCTTGTAGTCGATCTCGGCGCCCATCAGGTACTGCAGGCTCATGGCGTCGATCAGCAGCGTCACGCCATTCTTCTGCATCTGGGTGTCGTCTTCGTTGACGACTTCATCGAAGGTGAAGCCGTATTGGAAGCCCGAGCAACCTCCGCCCTGCACAAACACGCGCAACTTCAGCTCGGGGTTGCCTTCTTCTGCCACCAAATCGGCCACCTTGCCAGCGGCGCTGTCGGTGAACACCAGGGGCGCGGGCAGGCCATCGGTGGTGAGGTTGACTTGTTCGGCTACAGCGCTCATCGCTAATTCCTCCAATTTCACTGGGATTATGGCGCGGGTGCCCCATTTGTGCCGAACACACGATGTCGACAGGGTGTTTCAGCCGCGTCAAAGGCACCGGGCCATGAAAAAAGCCACTGGAGGCAGGCCACCAGTGGCTTTTGGCTTCGGCCACCGCCCCCTGCCGCGGCAGGTGCGGGACCGCAAGGCCGATCAGCGCTTGCTGAACTGCTTGCGGCGACGGGCGCCGTGCAGACCGACCTTCTTGCGCTCCACCTCGCGGGCATCGCGGGTGACGAAACCTGCCCGGCTGAGCTCAGGCTTGAGCGCTGCGTCGTAGTCGATCAGCGCGCGGGTCACACCGTGGCGAACGGCACCGGCTTGGCCGGATTCGCCACCACCGTGCACATTGACCTTGATGTCAAAGGCTTCCGCGTTGTTCGTCAGCATCAGGGGCTGCTTGACGATCATGATCGACGTCTGACGGCCGAAGTACTGCTCGACAGGCTTGCCGTTGACGGTGATCTGGCCGGTGCCCTTCTTGATGAAGACACGGGCCACCGAGCTCTTGCGGCGGCCGGTGCCGTAGTTCCAATTTCCGATCATGGCCGCTCCTTAGATCTCAAGCGTCTTGGGTTGCTGGGCGGTGTGCGGGTGCGAGGCACCGGCATACACCTTCAGCTTCTTGACCATCGCGTAGCCCAGCGGGCCCTTGGGCAGCATGCCCTTGACGGCCTTCTCCAGCGCGCGGCCAGGGTGCTTGGCCTGCATGTCCTTGAACTTCGTGGCGTAGATGCCGCCGGGGAAGCCCGAGTGGCGGTAGTACACCTTGTCTTCGGCCTTGTTGCCGGTGACACGAAGCTTGTCGGCATTGACGACGACGATGAAATCACCGGTGTCGACGTGAGGCGTGTAGATGGCCTTGTGCTTGCCGCGCAAACGGAGTGCCACTTCGCTGGCAACACGTCCGAGCACCTTGTCGGTGGCGTCAATCACATACCACTCGTGCTTCACTTCGGCCGGCTTGGCGCTGAAGGTCTTCATGAGAGTCTTTCTAGGATGCGGCAGCTGTGTTCTTGCGGTGGGCTCTTCGCGTGGGCTTTGCTTCGGTGCCGATTCTGCTGTCCGGCCTCTCAGTTTCAGCTTCGCGTTGTCGCCTTAACAGGCTTCCTGGCTTGCAGGCGAACAAAACGAGCGCACACCATTCCCCGCTGCCAACGGGAAAGCCTGCCAGTATAGCGCAGAAGCGATTCCGGCGCACCATATCTGCGCGTACCATGGGGTATGCCCCCCTCACCGATCGCCAGCTACGCCGCCCTGGAACCCCAGGAGGTGCTCAGCGCACTGGACGCCGTGGGCGTGCGGGGCGACGGCCGCCTGCTGCAGCTCAACTCCTACGAGAACCGGGTCTACCAGGTCTTCCTGGAGTCCGGCGATGCGGTCGTGGTCAAGTTCTACCGGCCCGGCCGCTGGACCGACGCGCAGATCCTGGAAGAACACGCCTTTGCCCGAGAGCTTGCGGAAGCTGAAGTGCCCGTGGTGGCACCCATGTCGCTGCAGCCGCAAGCCGGTGCCGATGGGGTGTCGGTGGCCGGCCCATGTGAAACCTTGGCCACCTGGTCACACGACAACGCCACCTGGCGATTTGCCGTGACGCCCCGCAAATCCGGCCGAGCACCAGAAGTCGACGACCCGGACACGCTGCGCTGGATTGGCCGGTTCATCGCCCGGCTGCACGATGTCGGGGCACGGCGGCCGTTTGAACACCGACGCACGCTGGACGTGCCCACGATCGGTCTGGCCAGCCAGCGCTGGCTCCTCGACAGCGGCTGCCTCACCCCGGCCGAAAGGGCCGCCTGGGAAGACGCATCCGCACGCGCATTGGACGCGGCGGCGCAGGCCTTTGACCGTTGGTCGTCTTCAGGCGCGGCGGCGCGCCTTCGGCTGCACGGCGATGCGCACCCGGGCAACATCCTGTGGCGCGAAGAAGGCCCGCACGTGGTGGACCTGGACGACGCCAGCAAGGGCCCAGCGGTGCAAGACCTGTGGATGCTGCTGCCCGGTGACGAAGCCGGCCGGGCGCGCAGCCTGCGCCTGCTGCTGGAAGGCTACGAAACGGTGCGCGACTTCGATGACGCGGAATTGGCGCTGATCGAGCCGCTGCGCAGTTTGCGGATGATCCAGCACAGTGCCTGGATCGCGCAGCGATGGGAAGACCCGGCCTTTCCGCGGGCGTTTCCGCACTTTGGGACGGCGGCCTACTGGAGCGAGCAGACGACGCAATTGCGGGAGCAATTGGGCTGATCCATTTCCCTATTGGCCGGGTGCTGGCAGGCGGTTGGTGAGTGTGTGCCCTGGGGAGGTTTTGGCGTGCCTCGGCCGAGTAACGCGGGCAGGAGCGGGGTATGCGGCGTTCGCGCCCTCCACCTCGGCACCGGGCTTCTTCACCACCACCAGCAGCGGCCGTTCGTCCCACTTCGGGTGGCGTGCCGCGATGCAGGCTGCCATGGCCACCGCCGGGTGCGCCATCGCGATGTTTTCCAGGTCGATCGAGCCTATCCACTCGCCCCCGCTCTTGATCACGTCCTTGGTTCGGTCCGTGATCAGCATGAAGCCCTCGGCGTCGATCTTGGCCACGTCGCCGGTCGGAAACCAGCCGTCGCGCAGCACATCGCCGCCGTCGCCACGGAAGTAGCTCTGCAGAATCCAAGGGCCGCGCACCAGCAGATCGCCACTCTTGTCGGTGCCGAAGGGAATCTCGTGGCCTTCCTCGTCCACCACCTTCATGTCCACCCCAAAAATGGCGCGGCCCTGGCGGTTCATGATGGCAAAGCGTTCTTCCTGCGTCATCTGCAGGTGGCGCGCCTTGAAGGTGGAGGCGGTTCCCAAGGGGCTCATTTCCGTCATGCCCCAGGCGTGGATCACATCCACCCCGTACTGTTCCTTGAAGGTGCGGATCATCGCCGGCGGGCAGGCCGAGCCGCCGATCACCGTGCGCCGCATGGTGCTGAACGTCAGCTGATTCGCGCCGGTATGGGCCAGCAGCGCCTGCCACACCGTGGGCACTCCGGCGGACAGCGTGACCTTCTCGCTTTCGAACAGCTCATACAGCGACTTACCGTCGAGTGCCCCGCCGGGAAACACCATCTTGGCGCCCGTCATGCACGCCACATACGGCAGTCCCCAGGCGTTCACATGGAACATGGGCACCACCGGCAGGATCACATCGCGTGCCGAGCAGTTCAAGGCATCGGGCAAAGCGGCAGCCATGGTGTGCAACAGCGTCGAGCGGTGGCTGTACAGCACGCCCTTGGGGTTGCCCGTGGTGCCGCTGGTGTAGCAAAGCGATGAAGCCGACTGCTCGTCAAAGGTGGGCCAGCTGAAGGCATCGTCAGCCTGAGCATCGATCAGGTCTTCGTAGACGAGCAGGTTCGGAATCGCCTTGGCCGCCTCCGGCAAGTGCGCGCGGTCGGTCATCGCCACCCAATGCTTGACCGTCTTCGTGCGCGGGGCCACCGCGGCGATCACCGGCAGGAAGGTCAAGTCGAAGAACAGGATCTGGTCTTCCGCGTGGTCGGCGATCCACACCACCTGATCGGGGTGCAGACGCGGGTTCACCGTGTGCAGCACCGAGCCGATGCCCGACACCGCGAAGTACAGCTCCATGTGCCGGTAACCGTTCCAAGCCAGGGTGGCCACGCGGTCGGAGGGCTTCACGTCCATTGCCTGAAGGGCGCGGGCCATGCGGCGCGAACGCGAGGCCAGTTCCTTGTAGGTGCAACGATGGATGTCGCCTTCCACACGGCGCGAGACGATCTCCTGCTCCGGGTGGTGTCGCTCGGCATGAACGAGCAGGGAGGAAATCAGCAGCGGTTGCTGTTGCATCAATCCGAACATCGCGAGTCTCCTGTTTGTGTTCAAGCAAACGGTGCGGGGTCAGGCCATGGCCTCACCCATGCGAATGGCACGGCCCGGGGCCCAAACGGGATTGAACGACATGGGCACAGGCATCCTTGGCCACAACATCACCACGGTCGACCCCAGCAGGAATCGGCCCATCTCGGCAGCTTGTGCCAACTCGATCGCCTGGTCGGCATAGCGCCACTCCCGCACCACGCCCACGCGCGGCGGGTTCACCACACCATGCCACACCGTGGCCATGCTGCCCACGATGGTCGCGCCCACCAGCACCAGCACGAAGGGCCCATGTGCCGTGTCGAAGACGCAGACTACGCGCTCGTTGCGCGCAAACAAACCCGGTACGCCGCGCGCGGTGGCGGGGTTGACCGAATACAGGTCACCGGGCACATGGATCATCCGCGTGAGTCGCCCCGCGCACGGCATGTGGATGCGGTGGTAGTCGCGCGGGCTGAGGTACAAGGTGGCGAACGAGCCATTCTGGAAACGCGCAGCCAATTCGGCGTCGCCGCCCACCAGGGCCCGGGTGCTGTAGCGGTGGCCCTTGGCCTGGAACACCTGGTCACCTTCGATCGGCCCGAACTGGCTGATCGCGCCATCCACCGGGCACACCCATTCGGCCTGGGCGATCGGGCGAGCACCCGGGCGCAATTCACGGGTGAAGAAGTCGTTGAAGCTGGCGTAGGCGCCGATGTCAGGGTTGGCCGCCTCGGACATGTCCACCCCGTAGCGCTTCACGAACCAGCGGATGGCGGCGGTGGTGGCGCCACCGCCCTGAGACCGTGCCAGCGATCCCATCAACTCGGTGAGGGCGCGCTTGGGCAGCAGGTGCTGCAAGGCCAGGAACAAGCGGTCGGACATGGCGGGTGGCTCAGCGCACGGGCACGGGCGCGTTGCCGCCGCTCAGGCGCGCCTCACCGCCCATGACGCGCAGGGCGTGCATCGCGCCGGCTCCCACCGATGCGCCGAAGCGCTTGGCCAGTCGCTCGGCCACGTTTTCGCGCGGGCTGTAATCGACCACATCGGGCGCCTGAACCTTCTCGCGGGCCACCAGGTCCACAC
>JBEAWD010000153.1:0-3030 GCA_041160585.1 Pseudomonadota bacterium
TGGGCATCCTGTGCACGCCGGGCACCGTCAGTGGTGGCCAGGTGCTGGGCGACCCCACGCTGAAGATGGACGGTCAGGCGGTCTTCAAGATGGCGGTGAAGGTGTTGGAAGAAGCCGCCCGCGCCGCCTTGAACAAGGCCGGCGCCACCGAGGCCGACATCGACTTCCTGATCCCGCACCAGGCCAACATCCGCATCATGCAAAGCACCGCGCGCAAGTTGAAGCTCAGCGACGACCGCGTGATCGTCACCGTGGATCAACACGGCAACACCAGCGCCGCCTCGATTCCCCTGGCGCTCGATACCGCTGTGCGCGACGGCCGCATCCAGCGCGGGCACCGGCTCATGCTCGAAGGCGTGGGCGGCGGCTTCACCTGGGGCGCGGTGTACCTCGCCTACTGAACCCTCAACTGATTCATGAAACCTTTCGCTTTCGTTTTCCCGGGCCAGGGCTCGCAGTCGGTGGGCATGCTCGATGCGTGGGGCGACCACCCCGCCGTGGTGGCCACACTGGCCGAGGCCTCTGAGGCGCTCAAGGAAGACATCGGCGCGCTGATCAAGAGAGGGCCGAAGGAACAGCTTGACCTCACCGCCAACACGCAGCCGGTGATGCTCACCGCGGCGATTGCCTGCTACCGCGCCTGGCGCGCCGAAGGCGGTGATGCCCCGCAGGCCGTGGCAGGTCACTCCCTGGGCGAGTACTCGGCCCTGGTGGCCGCAGGCGCACTCACCTTGACCCAGGCCGTACCGCTGGTGCGCCTGCGCGCCCAGGCCATGCAGGAAGCCGTGCCGGTGGGTGTGGGCGCGATGGCCGCCATCCTGGGGCTGGACGCTGCGGTCGTGGTGGAAGGCTGCCAGGAGGCCGCCGCCACCAGCGGTGAAGTGGTGGAGGCCGCCAACTTCAACGACCCCAAGCAGATCGTGATTGCCGGCACCAAGGCCGGTGTGGATGCGGCTTGTGAAGTGCTCAAGGCCAAGGGCGCCAAGCGCGCGCTGCCGCTGGCCGTGTCCGCCCCTTTCCATTCCAGCCTGATGAAGCCCGCAGCCGAGCGCCTGAAGGTGGCGCTCGAAGACGTGGCCCTTCAGAGCCCCACCATCGCGGTGGTCAACAACATCGACGTGTCCGCCCCCACGGGGGTGGCCGAGATCAAGGATGCCCTGTACCGTCAGGCCTTTGGACCGGTTCGGTGGGTCGAGGTGGTGGCCGCGCTCAAGGCGCGTGGCCTGGCTCACATCATCGAGTGCGGTCCCGGCAAGGTGCTGTCTGGCATGGTCAAGCGCATCGACGCCGACCTGCAGTCCGCCACGGTCCTGGACCCGGCCTCGCTGCAGCAAACCAAGGAACTGCTGGCATGAGCGACACGCCCTCCCTGCAAGGCCAGGTGGCCCTGGTCACTGGCGCCACCCGCGGCATCGGCCGCGCCATCGCTTTGGAACTGGCCTCGCGCGGCGTGAAGGTCGTGGGCACCGCCACCACCGAATCCGGCGCGGCCTCCATCACGCAGGCGCTGCAGGCTGCGGGCGGGCAGGGCGGCCAGGGTATTTGCCTGAACGTCACCGACGGCCCCGCGCTAGAGGCCGCCATCGACACCATCATCAAAGCCCACGGCGGCCTGCACATCCTGGTGAACAACGCCGGCATCACCCGCGACATGCTGGCCATGCGCCTGAAAGACGAAGACTGGGACGCGGTGATCGACACCAACCTCAAGGCCGTGTTCCGCGCCAGCCGGGCCGTGATGCGCCCCATGATGAAGCAACGCTACGGCCGCATCGTCAACATCACTTCCGTGGTGGGCGCAGCCGGCAACCCCGGACAGGCCAACTACGCGGCGGCCAAGGCCGGCGTGGCGGGCATGACCCGCGCCCTGGCCCGCGAACTGGGCAGCCGCAGCATCACGGTCAACTGCGTGGCCCCGGGCTTCATCGCCACCGACATGACCGATGCCCTGACCGACGACCAGAAGAAGTCCTTGCTGGCCGGTGTGCCATTGGGCCGCCTGGGGTCGCCGCAGGACGTGGCCGCCGCGGTCGCCTTCCTGGCCTCTCCCCAGGCGGGCTACATCACCGGCACCGAACTGCACGTCAACGGCGGCATGTACATGAACTGAGCGCAGAACCCCCGGCAGGGCCCGACCGGTCGCCGCCCAAGGGCGCGGCGTAGAATGCGGGTCGAACTTTTGAACTATCCCATTCCTGGGGGACACATGAGCGACATCGAAGCACGCGTCAAGAAGATCATCGCCGAACAACTGGGCGTTCCGGAAGAGGACGTCACCAACGAGAAGGCCTTCGTGGCCGATCTGGGTGCCGATTCCCTGGACACCGTCGAACTGGTGATGGCGCTCGAAGACGAGTTCGGCATCGAGATCCCGGACGAAGAGGCCGAGAAGATCACCACGGTGCAGCTGGCCATCGACTACGCGGTCAAGCACCAGAAGGCCTGATCCACGAATGAGCCGCCGCAGAGTCGTTGTCACCGGACTGGGTCATATCAGCCCGGTGGGCAACACGGTGGCCGACGGCTGGGCCCAACTGGTGGCCGGCCGCACGGGCATCGCCAACATCACGCGCTTTGACGCTTCCGCCATGGCTTGCCGCTTTGCCGGCGAGGTCAAGGGCTTCGACATCGCCCAGTACATCCCGGCGAAGGAAGCCCGCCACATGGATACCTTCATCCATTACGGGTTGGCGGCTTCCATCCAGGCGGTGAAGGACGCGGGTTTGCCCACCAAGGACCAACTGTCCGAGGAGCAGGCTGAGCGCATCGGCGTGATGGTGGGCTCGGGCATCGGCGGCTTGCCGATGATCGAAGAGACCTCGAAGGAATACCTGGAGCGCGGCCCCCGCCGTATTTCGCCCTTCTTCGTGCCGGCCTCGATCATCAACATGATCTCGGGCCATGTGTCGATTCACCACGGATTCACCGGCCCGAACATGGCCGTGGTCACCGCCTGCACCACCGGCCTGCACAGCATTGGCGAGGCCGGCCGCCTGATCGAATACGGTGACGCCGATGTCATGATCGCCG
>JBEAWD010000164.1:0-3034 GCA_041160585.1 Pseudomonadota bacterium
GGTCAGCCCCCACGGCGTCCCCCTGCCCCACCTGGCCGTCATCCAGGCACAGGGGCCCGATGCCGGATCCTTCCTGCAGGGCCAATTGACACAGGACGCCCTGTCAATGAACAGCGCCGAGGCGCGTGCCGGGGGTTACTGCAGCGCCAAGGGACGCCTGTTGGCCAACTTCGTGATGCTGCGGCCCGATCCGCAGACCTGGTGGCTGGTGGCCGATGTCGGCTTGGTCGAGCCCTTGGTCAAGCGGCTCAAGATGTTCGTGCTCCGCGCCAAGTGCACGGTGACCCCGCGGACTGACCTGACGGTTCGAGGGCTACATCCCGCGCAGCCTGCAGCCCAGGCCATGTGGCACGTGGATTGGCACCCTGGGCCGGATGGAGCGTCGGCACAGGCCTGCTCGGTGGCATGGTGGGGCGCGAGGGTGCTGCAGATCGCGCCCGCGGCCCCGGCAGAACCGCCGAACGAACAGGCGGATGAGCAGCTGCAGGCCTGGCGGTATGCCGATGTCGCGGCCGGTTGGCCTTGGATCGAACCGGCGACGGTCGAGCAGTTCGTGCCGCAGATGGTCAACTTCGAGTTGTTGGGCGGGGTGAACTTCCGCAAGGGTTGCTACCCCGGGCAAGAGGTGGTGGCCCGCAGCCAGTACCGTGGGACGCTCAAGCGGCGCATGGGCCTGTTCGCCTTGGAAGGTGTCGATGCAGCGCCGAGTGCGGCCACCGAACTGTTCCACAGCCAGGACCCTGGCCAGCCGGCCGGTCTGGTGGTCAACGCCGTGGTAGACCCGGCGCAGGCCACACGGGTGCTGCTGTTGGCCGAAGTGAAGCTGGCTGCACTGGCCGAGGGGACACTGCACTTGGGTGGCGCCGATGGCCCCCGGCTGATCCCCTGCAACCTTCCCTACCGAATCCCTGCCGAATCGGAGATGTAGCCGAATGTGCCTGATGGCCATGGCTTGGGGAATGCACCCGCGCTTGCCGCTGGTCCTGGCGGCCAATCGGGATGAGTTCCATGACCGCCAAGCCACGCCGATGGCATGGTGGGACGATGGCCACACGCTGGCCGGGCAAGACCTGCAGGCCGGTGGTACGTGGTTCGGGCTGAGCCGACATGGCCGCATCGGCCTGCTCACCAATGTGCGCGAGCCGGGTCGCCAACAAGCGGATCTTCCTTCCCGCGGCGCGCTCGTGCCGCTCTGGTTGAAAGACGCCACCGATGCCGATGACATGTCGCAAAGGCTGCGCAACGTGGCCACCAACGGCTACAACCTGCTGGGCATCGACCTGATGCGGGCTCAGGCCCATTGCTGGAGCAACCGCCACGGGGATCGACACGCCTTGGACCCAGGCATCTACGGACTGTCCAATGCGGCACTCGACACGCCCTGGCCAAAGTTGCAAAGGCTCAAGGAATTCCTGTCATCGGCATTGGACCGGCAAGCCCTTGAAGAGCTTCAGGACGGCTTGCTTCAGGCCTTGGCCGACCGTGCGCAACCCGAAGATGCGTCCTTGCCACAGACGGGCGTGTCGCTGGACTGGGAGCGCTGCTTGTCTCGAATCTTCATCGAGACACCGGATGGCCGCTACGGAACACGGTGCTCCACGGTGGTCGTGGTGGAACACACCCCACCCGGGCAATGGCAGGTGCACGCGGTCGAGCAGAGCTGGAATTCGCGCGGCGAACCCACCCAACGGGCTGCCCACCGCTTGCTTGTCGAAGGGCTTGCAGCCCCGACCGCCTGAGGCTTCGGTCGGCGCTGTTCCCGCCCCGCTTGGTTTCTCAGCCGAGCGCCTTGCGCATCAGCCGGTGCTCGATCCCGGCTTCCTCGAAGGGTTCGGATGCCACACTGAATCCCGCCCGCTCATAGAAGCCCACCACCGACGACTGGGCATGCAGGATCACTTCACGCAGGCCCGATTGCACGGCCGCCTCGCATAGGGCCCGCAGGACGGCCTTGCCCACGGCGGCACCACGCACTGTGGGCATGACGGCCATGCGCCCGATCTTGCCGGTGTGCGCATCGAGTTGCACCAAGCGCCCGGTGCCCACGGCTTGACCCAGACGGTTGCGCGCCACCGCATGGTGTGCAGGCGCATCATGCGCGTCCTGTTCGACGTCTGCGGGCACGCCCTGCTCCTGCACGAAAACCGATTGCCGAAGGGGTTCGGCCGCTGCGCGCATCTGCGCCCAAGTCCCCTGCTCCACCGCGACCATGGGTTCGCCGCGTTCGAAAGCCTCCATCCAATCCCTCAACACCGCGGGAATCGGGCGGCTGGTCTGGGAGACGGGATCCGCAAACACATAGACGATTTCACCGTGCACCAGGCGGCGTTGGCCCTTGAAGGCGCAGGCCTGCAGGGTCATCGACGACTTGCCCAGGCGCAGAAGCCGCATGCCGATGTGCAGCTGATCGTCATATCGGGCCGAGGCCTCGTATTCCAGCGTGGCTTTTCGCACGAAGAGGTCGCCCTGCAGCTCATGCATGGCCTCGTGATAGGGCATGGCCAAGAGCCGCCAATAGGCGGCCACCGCCGTATCGAAATACATCAGGTAGTGGCCATTGAAGACGATGCGCTGAAGATCGACTTCTGCCCATCGCACCCGCAGCGGGTCTAGGCAGCGGAAGTCGCGTCGGTTCGGAAGTGCGGCGGGATCGGGGCTTGGGCTCATGGTGGGAGGCTGGAGAGGAGACGGGGGGAAGCGGTCTGCAGCGCACACTCTAGTGGATCTACGGGAACAAGGCCTCCCGAAGGGCGGCTGCGCACCAGTCCTGGGCCTGTTGGGCCTCCCCAAGCGCCCTGCCCATCTTGATGAAATCGTGTACGACGCCACGCATCAATTCAAGTTGCACCGGCACCCCGGACATCCGCAGTCGGTCGGCATACGCCACACCCTCGTCCACCAGGGGGTCACATTCCGCCAGCAACACCGCCGCCGGTGCCGCGCCGTCCAGTGACTCGGCATTCAGCGGCGCAAATCGCCAGTCCGAGCGTTGTGAATGGTCGATGTAATGCGAGAAGAACCAGTCGATGGTGTG
>JBEAWD010000240.1:0-3135 GCA_041160585.1 Pseudomonadota bacterium
GCTCCACCTCGTGATCCACGGGGCCTTGGTGGGGTGCTTCGACCGGGCGCCGTGGACATCCTGATCTAGTCCACCTGATGAGGTCCGAATATGGCCGCCGCTGAAGAGACTGAAGTCGAAGAGAAGCCCAAAAAACCCATCCTCAAGATTCTGCTGTTGGTGCTGCTGGTGCTGCTGCTGATGGGCGGCACCGTGGGAGCCACCTTGTTCTTCAGTGGCTTCTTCAACAAGAAGGCGGTGGCCTCGGCCGAGGAAGAGCTGGAAGGCGCTGAAAAGGCTGCCAAGGATGGTGAAGATGGAAAGGGCGGCGGCAAAGATGGCAAGGGCGGTAAGGACGCCAAGGACGCCAAGCCTGAGAAGGTGAAGAAGAACTCGCCCGAGATGGTGCGGTTTGAGTACACCTATAAGCAGATGGACAAGGAGCTGCTGAGTAACCTGACGGGAACCCGTAAGGTGATGCAGATCCAAATCGCCTTCATGACCAGCTACGACGAGCGGGTGTTCAAGAACGTCGAGAAGCACGAGTTCGCCATACGCGGCGCCTTGCTGGACGCGATGCGGCAGTACACCGAAGCCGATGTCAACCGCCCTGAGTTTCGCAAGGAATTGGCCGAGAGGCTCAAGGAAGAAGCGAACAAGGTCCTCACCCAGTATGAGGACTTTGGCGGCATCGACGCCGTGCACTTCACCTCGTTTATCGTGCAGTAAGGACGGATCGGTCCATGAGCACAGCCAGCGGCAATCTGCTGTCCGACGCCGAGCTTGAGGCCTTGGCCGAAGGCGTGGCCGATGGATCGGTGGCGGTGGACACCGGGTTCAACACCGGTGCACGCGTGCGCAAGCACGACCTGGCCAGCGAGGACAGCAGCCTCGGGGTGAACCTCGCGTCGATCGACATGATCAACGAGCGCTTCATCCGGCTGTTCCGCCTGGGCATGCTGGAGGTGCTGCGCACCAGTCCTCGCATTAACCCAACCCGTGCGAGCATCTTGAAGTTCGGTACTTACCTGCAGGACTTGGCTCCGCCCTTGTCGGTGAACGTGGTACGCGTCAAGGCGCTGCGGGGCTATTCGACGGTGGTGATCGAGCCGGGGATGATCTTCTCTTCGCTGGACAGCTTCTTCGGCGGCTTCGGCAAGGCGGTCGTGCAACTGCCGCCGGGGCGATTGTTTACGCCTACTGAAAACCGAATCATCAAGCTGATTCTGGACATCCTGTTCCGATCGTTGCGCGAAGCCTGGTCGCCGCTGATGCCCATGGAGTTCGAGGTGGTGAGCTCGGAAATCAACCCGCAGTTCGCGCAGATCGCTGACGAATCGGACTTGGTGGTGCTTAACCGTTTCGAGACCGAGGGTGGCGAGAACAAGAGCTTCATCGACGTGGTGTACCCCTATGCCTCGCTCAAGCCAGTGCGTGAACTTCTGCGCAGCCGCGTGCAAACCGGTGACGGCAACGAGGAGTCGGACAAGACTTGGCGTGAAGAACTCAAGGACGCGCTCGGCGATTCGACGGTCGAGATATGCGCCACCATGGGTAGGGTCGAACTGAGCCTGCAGCAACTGGAAAATCTTGCCCCTGGCGACACCTTCTTTTTCCGCAAGCCTGACATGGCCACGGTGACGGTGAACAAGGTGCCCGGCTACCACGCCACGGTGGGTACCTTGGGCACGCAGGCGGCGGTGCAGATCCGACGCGCACTCAAGCCGGGCCAGATCTAGCGGCCACTGCACCCTCGCGCATACCCCACCACATAACAAACGCTTCACTGCACCTTGCCGGCGTGTTTCGCCAGCGCCCTATCAGGAGCCCATCATGAGCAACCCCAACACAGACGCGGTGGCAGAACAAACCCCCGATGAATTGCGCCAAGTCAATCGCGAAATGATTCAGAACGTAGCGGTGACACTGGCGATTGAGGTGGGCCGCGCACAGATCAAGATCAAGGACCTGCTGCGCCTGACCCAGGGCAGCGTGGTCGAGTTGGACCGCCTGGCCGGCGAACCGCTGGACCTGCTGATCAACGATACCGTGATCGCCCAGGGCGAGATTGTGTTGGTGGGTGAGCGCTATGGCGTGCGCTTGACGCGCGTGGCGCCGGCGGCAGAGCGCATGAAGGGGCTTTGACGAACCCTGTCGTTGAAAACCCCAAACCTGAACTGCTGTCCTCTCCTCCGCTCTACTCCGCTCTACCCGCGTTCACGCCATGAATTCGCCCGCGACCACCGCCCAACTGGATTGGGTCTCTCTTACTGGGAACTTTTTGCTGGTGATCGTGCTGTTGGTGGCCGTGCTGTGGGTACTTCGCCGGCTCCAGGGAGTCAAGGGTCTCCAGGGTTTGCGCCCCGTGTCGAGACGTCTGAGCGTGGTGGAGGCGCTCACCGTTGGTCCGCGCCAAAAGTTGGCCGTGGTTCGACTGGATGATCGTGAAGTGCTGGTGGGCATCACCCCCAGTGGATTCACTCTGTTGGATGTGGCGGGCGTACGTCCCTCAGCCCAATCATCGGTCGAAGGGTCCAACACATGAGTCTGGCCGACCGATTGATCCGCTGGCTTCCGAGGCTCTTGATGGTGGCTGCGATGGGTGTGCCGCTCTTCGCGGCCGCGCAGCAAGGCATTCCAATGGTCAATGTCAAGACCACGTCGGGTGGTACGCAGTACAGCCTGACCTTGCAGCTCTTGGCGCTGATGACGGCGCTGACGCTGCTGCCGTCGCTGTTGCTGATGATGACGTCCTTTGTTCGCATCATCGTGGTGTTGTCGCTGCTGCGCCAAGCACTGGGTACCGGACAAACGCCGCCCAACACCGTGCTGGTGGGCCTAGCCCTATTTTTGTCCCTGTTCATCATGTCGCCGGTGCTGACCTCGGTCTATCAAGACGCCGCTGTGCCCTACATGGACAACAAGATCAGCGCCCAGCAGGCGCTTGCTGCAGCCGAGAAGCCCATCCGAGGCTTCATGTTGGCGCAAACACGCGAAGAAGACCTGGCGACCTTTCTGGAGATCTCTCGCAAGCGAGAGGTTGCCTCTCCTGCGGAAGTGCCCCTCACAACCTTGGTGCCAGCTTTCATCATCTCCGAGTTGAAGAGCGCCTTCACCATCGGCTTTCTGATCTACATCCCCTTCGTGGTGATCGAC
>JBEAWD010000255.1:0-5651 GCA_041160585.1 Pseudomonadota bacterium
GTGCCTGGGTCTCCGACCTGGCGTTCTTCCTGCTGGGCTATTCCGTGTGGTGGGTCCCCTTGATCGTGGCGCGGCATTGGTTGTCGATGTTGGCCTGGCGCCTGCGTGGCCAAGGGCCTGAGGACAGCGGCTCGGCAGCCCCATCATGGCCCGGCCCATCGATGGTCTGGCGCTGGGTCGGTGTGGTGATGCTGCTGGCGTCCAGCACGGCGCTGGAGTGGACGCGCCTGTACCAGGCCGAACCTGGCATGCCGGGGCATGCCGGAGGCGTGCTGGGCTATCTGCTGGGCCCTTGGTCCATGAAGTGGCTGGGCTTCAATGGTTCGGGTGTGTTCTGGATCGCAGCCGTGGTGGTGGGTGTGGCCTGGGCCTTCGGCTTTTCATGGCTGCGCCTGGCCGAGCAGATCGGCGCACGCCTGGAGGGCTTGCTCGAGCAGCGTCAGGCCCAGAGGGAGCGTGCAGAAGACGTTCGCCTGGGCGAGCAGGCCTTGCGCGAACGGATTGAAGACGTGCAGGTGGAGCGGCGCATCGAGGAAGAAGAGCACGTGCCCATCGTGATCGAGCCGCCGGTGGTGGACCTGCCCATGTCCACGCGCGTAGCCAAGGAGCGCCAGAAGCCGCTGTTCCAGGAACTGAGCGACACCAAGCTGCCGCAGGTGGACCTGCTGGATTCGGCACCGTCGCGCCAGGAATCGGTCGCACCCGAGACCCTGGAGATGACCTCGCGGCTGATCGAAAAGAAGCTGCGCGACTTCGGTGTCGAGGTACAGGTGGTTGCTGCCTCACCAGGCCCCGTGATCACCCGCTACGAGATCGAACCGGCCACTGGCGTGAAGGGCTCGCAGGTCGTCAACCTGGCCAAAGACTTGGCGCGCTCGCTGTCCCTGGTCAGCATCCGCGTGGTGGAAACCATTCCCGGCAAGACCACCATGGCGCTGGAACTGCCCAATGCCAAGCGCCAGGTCATCAAGCTCACCGAGATACTGGGCTCGCAGGTCTATGCCGATGCGGGCTCGATGTTGACCATGGGCCTGGGCAAGGACATCGTGGGTCAACCCGTGGTGGCCGATCTGGCCAAGATGCCGCACTGCCTGGTGGCCGGCACCACGGGTTCGGGCAAGTCGGTGGGCATCAACGCGATGATCCTGTCGCTGCTGTACAAAGCCGAGGCACGCGATGTTCGCCTTATCCTCATCGATCCCAAGATGCTGGAGATGAGCGTCTACGAAGGCATCCCGCACCTCCTGTGCCCGGTGGTCACCGACATGAAGCAGGCCGCCAATGCGCTCAACTGGTGCGTGGGTGAAATGGAGCGGCGCTACAAGCTCATGAGCAAGATGGGCGTGCGCAACGTGGCCGGCTTCAACAAGAAGATCGATGAGGCGGCCGCGCGCGAAGAAAAGATCCCCAATCCCTTCTCGCTCACGCCCGAGCAACCCGAGCCCTTGGAGCGCCTGCCCTTCGTCGTGGTGGTGATCGACGAACTGGCTGATCTGATGATGGTCGTGGGCAAGAAGATCGAGGAACTCATTGCGCGCCTGGCGCAAAAGGCCCGCGCCTCCGGCATCCACCTGGTGCTGGCCACACAGCGGCCCTCGGTGGACGTGATCACCGGCCTGATCAAGGCCAATATTCCCACCCGCCTGAGCTTTCAGGTGAGCAGCAAGATCGACAGCCGCACCATCCTGGACCAGATGGGGGCGGAGGCGCTGCTGGGCATGGGCGATATGCTCTACATGGCCAGCGGTACAGGTCTTCCCGTACGGGTGCATGGCGCCTTCGTGAGTGACGACGAGGTGCACCGGGTGGTCGAATTCCTCAAGACCCAGGGCGAGCCCAACTACATCGAAGGCATCCTGGAAGGCGGCACGCTCGAAGGCGAGGGCGGTGAGCCTGGTTCCCTGGGTGGGGGTGCAGACGGAGAGAGCGACCCGCTGTACGACCAGGCCGTGTCCGTGGTGCTCGAGCACAAGCGCGCTTCGATCTCGCTCGTGCAGCGCCACCTTCGCATCGGCTACAACCGCGCCGCGCGCCTGCTCGAGCAGATGGAGAAGTCTGGGCTCGTGTCGGCCATGGCCACCAACGGCAACCGCGACATCATCGTGCCGCGGCGCGAGGATTGAGCATGCGGGCGGCCTTGTCTTTCGTGCCACGCGTCTTTCCTGGCATGGCCTTGGGCCTGATGTTTGGTCTGATGGCATGCGTTGCGCAGGCCGATCCCCTGGCCGCACTCAGCACCTTTGTGCGCGAGGCGCGAACCGGCAGTGCGGAGTTCACCCAAACCGTGATCAGCCCGGATGGGGCCAAGCGTCGGACATCCAGCGGAACCTTCGAGTTCTCCCGGCCCAACCGGTTTCGCTTCACCTACAGCAAGCCTTTCGAACAGCTCATCGTGGCCGATGGGCAACGCCTATGGGTTTACGACCCCGACCTCAACCAGGTCGTCTCTCGCAAGCAATCGAGCGCCTTGGCCTCCACGCCGGCAGCGCTGCTGGCCGGAGCCCAGCTCGAGCGTGACTTCATCCTCAGCAACGAGCCCCCGCGTGATGGACTGGAATGGGTCAAGGCGGTTCCCCGGCAGGCCGATGGGGGCTTCGAGAGTCTGAGGATTGGTTTTCGCAGCGGTGAATTGGCGGCCGTGGAAATCCTGGACAACCTGGGCCAACGTTCGGTTCTGCAGTTCAGGTCGCTCAAGCTCAATGTGCCGCTGCCGGCCGACCGACTGGTGTTTTCGGTGCCCAAAGGGGCCGATGTGATTCAGCAGTGAGCACCCTTGCACCGATTGCATCCGCGCCCCATGCGCCGCTGGCCGAGCGCATGCGCCCGCAGGCCTTGGACGAGGTCGTGGGGCAGCGCCACCTGATCGGGCCCGGGCGCCCCTTGCGTCTGGCCTTCGACTCGGGCCGTCTCCATTCCTTCATCCTGTGGGGGCCGCCCGGTGTGGGCAAGACCACCATCGCGCGCTTGGCCGCGCAGGTCACACGCAGTCAGTTCCTCGTGCTTTCGGCGGTCAGTGCGGGCATCAAGGACATCCGCGCGGTCATCGATTCAGCGCAGGCGCTCAGGGGTGCGCAGGGGCGCGGCACCGTGGTCTTCGTCGACGAGATCCATGCGTTCAGCAAGCCGCAACAGGACGCCCTGTTGCCGCATGTGGAGTCGGGCCTGTTGGTCTTGATCGGCGGGACCACCGAACACCCGGGCCTGCAGGTGACCAACGCCCTGTTGTCGCGGACGCAGGTCTATGCCCTGGAGCCCTTGTCTGGCGAGGACTTCGCACAATTGGCCGCGCGCGCGGTGGCCGCCCTGGGCATTCCAGGCCTGGCCCTGAGTGAAGAGGCCATGGGCCTGCTGATGTCCTATGCCGATGGGGATGGAAGGCGCTTCCTGAACCTCATTGAGCAGGTGGCGGTAGCGGCGCAGGTGGCGGGGCGATTGGGCCGCAACCCTTCTGATGAAGATGGGCCGGCAGGGGCTGGACTGACCGAGCCGGCGACGATCAAGCCCTTGGACCTTGCCTTCATCCAGGCCAGCACAAGCCCATCCCTGCGCCGCGCCGATGGCGCTGGAGACCATTACTACGAACAAATCAGCGCCTTTCACAAGAGCGTGCGCAGCTCGCAGGTGGATGCCGCGCTGTACTGGATGGCGCGCCTCATCGACGGTGGCGTGGACCCCCGTCAGGTCACGCGCAGAATGATCGCCATCGCCAGCGAAGACATCGGCAACGCCGACCCACGCGCGTTGCAGCTGGCCTTGAATGCCGCCGATGCGGTAGACCGGCTGGGCATGCCCGAGGGCGAGCTGGCCATGGCGCAGGCGGTGGTGTTTCTGGCACTCGCCCCCAAGAGCAATGCGTCCTACCTGGCCTGGAAGCGCGCCAAGGCATTCGTACGGGAGACCGGCTCATTGCCCGTGCCGATGCACCTGCGCAATGCGCCATCCCAGCTTCAAAAGCGGATGGGATACGGCGCTGAATACCGATATGCCCATGATGAGCCGCACGCCTATCCGGCCGGCATGAGTTGCCTGCCCGAAGGCGTGAGGGCGCCAGCCTGGTACGAGCCCAACGAGCGAGGCCTGGAGATCAAGCTTCGCGAAAAACTCGACTGGCTGCGCGCCCTGGACCGCGAGGCGTAAAGGCGCGGGTTCTTGAGCCTTAGGCTTTGTCGGCCTCGGATGTGAAGGAGTCGGCGTAGAAGGCCTCATCCGGCAAGCCGCACTTCGCGCCAAAGTCGCGCCGCGCGGCCTCCACCATCACCGGCGCCCCGCAGGCATACACCTCGTGGCCCGACAGGTCGGGTGTATCGGCCATTACCGCTTCATGCACAAAGCCCGTGCGCCCGCGCCAGTGGGCATCGGGCTCGCTGAGCACCGGCACATAGCGCAGATTGGGCATCTGTGAAGCCGCCTGTTCGGCCCACTCATGGAGGTACAAGTCGCGCTGCTGCCGGCAGCCCCAGTACAACACTGCGGGGCGGTCGTCCTGCTTGAGCTGCATCTGCTCGATCAGCGCCTTGATGGGTGCAAAGCCCGTGCCCGATGCCAGCAGCACCATGGGCTTGCGCACCTCTTCGCGCAACCAGAACGAGCCATAGGGCCCCTCGACCCGCATGATGTCCTTTTCCTTGACGGTGCTGAAAAGGGCGTCGGTGAACAGACCGCCGGGCATGTGCCGGATGTGCAGCTCGATTTGCGGCGGCTCGCCCTTGAGGTGCGGTGCGTTGGCCATGCTGTAGGCGCGGCGCTTGCCGTCGCGCAGAAGGAACTCCACATACTGGCCGGCCTTGTATTGAAAGCTGGCGTTGGCCGGCAGTTGAAGCCGCGCCACCATGACATCTGGCGCGGCCCGCGTAAGGGAAGCCACGCGCACCGGTATCTTCACGATGGGAAACTCGCCGGCGGCGGCCACACTGCGCGACTCGATCACGCAATCGGTCTGTGGGGTGGCGCAGCAGGTCAGCACCATACCCGCGGCTTCTTCTTCCACCGACAAGGCCTTGAGCTGATGCGCGCCGTGGATGACACGCCCACTGACCAGCTTGCTCTTGCAGGAACCGCAGGCACCGTCGCGGCAGCCATAGGGCAGGCCGACGCCCGCGGCGATCGCGGCGGGCAGGATGGCCTGGTCTCGTTCGACCTGAAACTGCAGGCCGGCGGGTTGGATCTGGACTTGAAAGCTCATAAGCCGGATTTTGCCGCGCCGTGCCATCATGTTGGGATGAAGCGCCGACCAACCCTGCTGATCGTGGGCTGTGGAGATGTGGGCCTGCGCGTGCTGCGTGAGCTGCGCCGCCGGGGCAACCCGTGGCGTGTGTTGGCATTGACCTCGCAGGTTAGCCGTGTGCAGGAGCTGCGTGAGGCCGGTGCCCTGGCGCTGATCGGCAACTTGGACGACCCCGCCTCGCTGGGCCGGCTCGGCGGTTTGGCCGATGCGGTGCTGCACCTGGCGCCCCCCCCGATGCAAGGCCAATCCGATCCCCGAACGCTTCGGCTGCTGCAGGCCTTGTCGCGCCGTGCAGCCCCAGGGCGCCTGGTCTACATGAGCACCACCGGTGTGTATGGCGACTGCCAGGGGCAGTGGGTGGCCGAGACCCGTCCCTTGCACCCACAAACCGATCGGGCCCGCCGGCGTGTCCACGCGGAGGCGCTGG
>JBEAWD010000261.1:0-23254 GCA_041160585.1 Pseudomonadota bacterium
TCGAAGTGGTCTTCAATAGGGCGCTTGTGGCGTCCGGTCACGAAGATCATCTCGCGCACACCGGCCGCGTAGGCTTCTTCCACCGCGTACTGGATCAGCGGCTTGTCGACCACTGGCAGCATTTCCTTGGGCTGCGCCTTGGTGGCGGGCAGGAATCGAGTGCCCAAGCCGGCGACGGGGAAGATGGCTTTCTTGATCGGCATGGCGTGTATGGGTGGATCAGCTTTCAGGGGGTCAGGCCAGACGGGCGCGCTGCGCTTGGACCCGCTGCAGGGTTTGCGTGAAATCGGCCACGCGTTGGCGTTCCTGCTCGACCACGGCCGCCGGCGCGCGGGCGACAAAGCTTTCGCTGGCGAGCTTGCCCTGTGCCTTGGCGATCTCACCTTGCAGCCGGCTGATTTCCTTGTCCAGGCGTGCGGCCTCGGCTACCACATCCACCTCGACCTTCAGGGCCAGGCGAAGCGAGCCCACCACCAGCACCGGCGCCGTGCGGCTGGCCTCGTTGAAGGCTGCCTCGTCGGTCATGGGCTGCACCGCCGACAGCTTGGCCAAGGCCTTGATCGAGGGGGCGGCGTGTGCCATGAATTCGGCATCACCGACCACCATCAATGGCACGCGCTCGGCCGGCGACAGTCCCATCTCGCTGCGAAGCGAGCGGCACGCGCCGACGATTTCCTTGAGTTGAGCCATCCAGGCGTCGGCCTTGGCATCCACGCGCTCAAGCTGTGCCACGGGGTAGGCGGCTGTGGCCACGGTGGCAACGCTGTCGGCTGGCTTGCGACCGGCCACCACCGCCACCGTGTTCCACAACTCGGCCGTGATGAAGGGGGTGATGGGGTGAAGCAGGCGCAGCACCGTCTCCAGCACGCGGATGAGCGTGCGCCGCGTGGCGCGCTGCTGGGCCTCGTTGCCATGGGCCAATTGCACTTTGGCGATCTCCAGGTACCAATCGCAGTACTCATCCCATACGAAGCTGTAAAGGGCGTTGGCGACCTGGTCCAAGCGGTACTGCGAGAAGCCTTCGGCCACCGCATGCTCCACGCGCTGCAGTTCACCGGTGATCCAGCGGTCGGCCTGCGAGAACACGAGGTACTGATAGTAGGGGCCAGCTTCCTTGACGACTTGACCGTTCTCGAAGACCGGCGCGGCGCACTCGGCCTTGGTGTGCTCCTTCAAGCCGCAGTCCTGACCCTCGCAATTCATCAGCACGAAGCGTGAGGCGTTCCACAGCTTGTTGCAGAAGTTGCGATAGCCCTCGCAGCGCTTGGAGTCGAAGTTCACGCTGCGGCCCAGGCTGGCCATGGCCGCGAAGGTAAAGCGCAGCGCATCGGCGCCGTAGGCCGGAATCCCCTCGGGGAACTCCTTCTCGGTGGCCTTGCGTACCTTGGGCGCGGTTTCGGGCTTGCGCAGGCCTTGGGTGCGCTTGTCCAGCAACGGCGCCAGTTCTATGCCGTCGATCAGATCCACCGGGTCGAGCACATTGCCTTCGCTCTTGCTCATCTTCTTGCCCTGCGCATCGAGCACCAGGCCATGGATGTACACGTCCCGGAAAGGGACACGTCCGGTGAAGTGCTTGGTCATCATGATCATTCGGGCCACCCAGAAGAAGATGATGTCGTAGCCCGTCACCAGCACCGAGGAGGGCAGGAACAGGTCCTGCTCGATGGATTTTTCGGGCCAGCCCAGGGTGGAGAAGGGGACCAGGGCCGAGGAGTACCAGGTGTCCAGCACATCGGGGTCGCGCTCGAGCGAGCCGGTGTAGCCTGCCGCCCTTGCCTTCTCGCGAGCCTCGTCTTCGTTGCGGGCCACGAAGAGTTCGCCGCTTGTGCCGTACCAGGCCGGAATCTGATGACCCCACCAAAGCTGGCGGCTGATGCACCAGTCCTGGATGTTCTTCATCCACTGGTTGTAGGTGTTCACCCATTGCTCAGGGACGAAGCGCACCTCGCCGGTCTGCACCGCTTCGATGGCTTCCTGCGCAATGCTTTTTCCGTTGGCGCCCGGCTTGCCCATGGCCACGAACCACTGGTCGGTGAGCATGGGCTCGATCACCTGGCCGGTTCGGCCGCAGCGCGGCACCATGAGCTTGTGCTTCTTCGTCTCGACCAGCAGGCTCTGGGACTCGAGCGCCGACACGATGTGCTTGCGGGCCTCGAAGCGGTCCAAGCCACGTAGCTCGACCGGAATGTCCTGCAGGTGACTCACCACGCGCGCTTCCAGGTCGAAGATGGTGAGCATGGGCAGCTGGTGCCGCTGCGCCACTGCATAGTCGTTGGTGTCATGCGCAGGCGTGACCTTGACCACACCAGTGCCGAACTCGCGGTCCACATAGGCATCGGCGATCACGGGCACCAGACGGCCGGTGATGGGCAGACGAACCTGTTGGCCGATCAGGGCTGCATAGCGCTGGTCTTCCGGGTGCACCATGACCGCGGTATCGCCCAACAAGGTCTCGGGCCGCGTGGTGGCCACCACCAGGCTGGCGTCGCGGCCCTCGATGGGGTATCGGATGTGCCAAAGGTGGCCGTCTTCCTCCTCGCTTTCCACCTCCAGGTCGGACACGGCCGACTTCAGGATGGGGTCCCAGCTCACCAGGCGCTTGCCGCGATAGATCAGGCCTTCTTCGTACAGGCGCACGAAGGTCTCCGTCACCACACGAGACAGCTTGTCGTCCATGGTGAAGTACTCATGGTCCCAGCTGACGCTGGCCCCCATGCGGCGCATCTGCCGGGTGATGGTGGAGCCGCTTTGTTCCTTCCATTCCCACACGCGTGCCACGAAGTTCTTGCGGCCCAGCTCATGGCGGTTCGTGCCCTGCTGCTCGAGTTGCCGCTCCACCACGATCTGTGTGGCGATGCCGGCGTGGTCAGTGCCCGGCACCCACAGGGTGTTGTGCCCGCTCATGCGGTGCACGCGCGTGAGCGCGTCCATGATCGTCTGGTTGAAGGCGTGTCCCATGTGCAAGGTGCCTGTCACATTCGGGGGAGGCAGTTGCACGCAAAACGAGGGCTTGGCCGGGTCCGTGCTCGGGCGGTAGGTACCCTGCTGTTCCCACAGCGGCGCCCAGTGCGCTTCGATGGCGGCGGGTTCGAATGATTTGGCAAGCTCGGTCATGGGTCAGTCAGGCGCATCCACAGCAGGGGCGCGCGCGGATCAGGGCAGTGTTGGCGACGGCCCGGATTGTAGGTTGTGGTAACTTGCCGCCCGGGCGGAGCGCGGGTGCAGTTGAGGAGACAAAACGACATGGCAATGACAACAACGGCGTGGTGCCCAGGCATGGGCCGGTGTCTGCTAGGCGCGCTTTCCATCGCCGCTGTCGTCCTCTTGTCGGCCTGTGGCGGTGGAGGGGGCGGGGGAACTTCGGCGCCCATCGACGTCAGCGCCGGCCTGCCAGACGGCCCGGGCTGCACCCCGTTCGACCGTCGAAGCTTTCTGGCCGAACAATTTCGCACCCAGTACTTCTACAACGACCGCAGCCCCGTGGTGGACCCACTACCTGAGCAGTCGCTTGACGATTACTTCAAGGCCTCGCTGTTCAAGGGCAACGAATCAATACCGGCTGACCGGTTCAGCGGATACCAGACGACCGAGGCCTATACCCAGTTCTATGGCGAGGGCAAGACCCTGGCCTATGGACTGGCAGTGGCCGGCCAGGAAGTGCAAGGCAAGCCCGACTCGCCCTTGTGGGTCCGCGACGTCACGCCCGGGTCCCCAGCTGCCCTGGCCGACATCCGGCGTGGCGACCGCGTTCGGCGTCTGAACGGCGTGACCGCCGAGGACGCCATCGCACGCTTCGACTTTGCGGCCCTCACGCCTGCCAAGGCCGGGGATGAACTGGAATTGGAACTGGAGCGGGCAGGCACGAGGCGCACCGTGAAGGTCACGGCCAATGTGCACGATGTGGTACCGGTGCGTTTGGGGCGCGTATTGACCCTGCCGGATGGTCGCCGGATGGGTCTTGTGCGTTTCAACTCCATGATGAGCCTGGCTGAGCCTGAGCTCACGGCCTATTTCCGGGGGTTCCGCGACCAAGGCGTCAGTGACGTTGTCTTCGACCTGCGCTACAACGGTGGCGGATCGGTGGACGTGGGTGGGCGTATCGCTTCCATGGCGGCGGGCACCAAGGCCAACAACCAGATCTATGCAGTCCTGCGCAACAACGCCCAACTGCAGGCCTCGAACACGACCTACCGATTTGCCACGCCGGTTGCTTGGTCGGGAGTCAACCGCGTGTATGTACTGTCGGGAAGCCGCACCTGCTCGGCCAGTGAGCAGATCATCGCTGGGCTTCGGGGTGTGGGCATCGAGGTGGTGCTCATCGGTGCCACCACCTGCGGCAAGCCCGTGGGTTTTCGACCCCGTGATCACTGCGGCCTGACCTACAGCCTGGTCAACTTTGACTCGATCAATGCCCGAGGCGAAGGGGGTTATTACGCGGGCTTTGCCGCCACCTGCCGCGTGGCCGAAGACTTCACCAAGTCGATGGAAGACCCGACCGAACCGCTGACGGCGGCGGCCATGCGGCATGCCCAGGGCCTGGGCTGCCCGCCGGTTTCGGGTACTGAGCAGGTTCCGCTGCTGCAGCGAGGCCAGCGCGCCGCGACGGTGGTGGACGGGCCGGATGTGCGCGGCGTGATGGTGCCCTGATGTCCACTGAGCCCTTGCTGCACCATCTCAACCCTGAACAGCTGGCCGCCGTCACCCTGCCGGCCCAGCCTTCGCTCATCCTGGCGGGCGCAGGTTCAGGCAAAACCCGCGTGCTCACCACCCGCATCGCCTGGCTGATGCAGACCGGGCAAGTGTCCCCGGGCGGCGTGATGGCGGTGACCTTCACCAACAAGGCCGCCAAGGAAATGCTCACGCGCTTGTCGGCCATGCTGCCGGTGAACGTGCGCGGCATGTGGATTGGGACCTTTCATGGCCTGTGCAACCGTTTTCTGCGCGCACACTGGAAAGCGGCGGGCCTGCCGCAGAGCTTTCAGATCCTCGATGCGTCCGACACGGTGTCGGCCATCAAGCGTGTGATCAAGGCGATGAACCTCGACGAAGAGCGTTTCGTGCCCAAGCAGGTGTCTTGGTTCATTGCCGCCAGCAAGGAAGATGGCCTGCGCCCTGGTGATGTCGACATACGCGACGCGCACACACAAAAGCTGGTGGACATCTACCGCGCCTACGAAGACCAGTGCAAGCGCGAAGGGGTGGTCGACTTCGCTGAGTTGATGCTGCGCACGGTGGAGATCATGCGTGACGAACCGGCGATCCGTGAGCACTACCGGCGACGCTTTCGGCACATCCTGGTCGATGAGTTCCAGGACACCAACCGCCTGCAGTACGCCTGGCTCAAGATGTTCTCCCCGCTGCCCGGTGAGGCGGCCGCCGATGGGGCGGCCTACGGCCCGCAGGGCGTGTTCGCGGTCGGTGACGACGACCAGAGCATCTACGCCTTTCGTGGTGCGCAAGTGGGCAATATGCGGGATTTCGAACGCGAGTACCGCGTCGAGCAGGTCATCAAGCTGGAGCAGAACTACCGCAGCATGGGGCATATCCTGGATGCGGCCAATGAGCTGATTGCGCATAACGAAAGACGCCTGGGCAAGAACCTGCGCACCGATGCCGGCCCGGGCGAGCCCATCCGTGTGCACGAAGCCACCAGCGACTTTGCCGAGGCCCAGTGGGTACTGGAAGAAATCGGTCAGCTGCACCGTGCCGGGACCGAAAGGCGCGAGGTGGCCATCCTGTACCGCAGCAATGCGCAGAGCCGAGTGATGGAAAGTGCGCTGTTCAACGCCGGTGTGCCCTACCGTGTCTATGGCGGTCTGCGCTTCTTCGAACGGGCCGAGGTCAAGCATGCGCTGGCCTACCTGCGCCTGATCGAGAACGCCAACGACGACACGAGCTTCTTGCGGGTGGTCAACTTCCCGGCGCGCGGCATCGGCGCGCGAAGCGTGGAGCAACTCCAAGACGCCGCCCGTGCCAGTGGCCGCAGCCTGGCGCAAAGCGTGGGTGCATTGGGCGGGGCCGCCGCCACCAAGCTGGCAGGCTTTGTGCAACTCATTGACCGCCTGCGCGAGGCCACCCGCGGCCTGACGTTGCGCGAGATCATCGAGCACATGCTGCACGACTCGGGCCTGCTCGACTTCTACAAGACGGACAAGGAAGGCGCTGACCGTATCGAGAACCTGGAGGAACTGGTCAACGCCGCGGAGGCCTTCGTGACGCAGGAGGGCTTTGGCCGCGATGCGGTGGCCCTGCCGGTGGACGAGTTGGGTCCAGGCACATTGGCGACACCCGATGAGGCCGGCGTTTCGGCTGCCGCGGCCGTCGATGTGACGCCCGATGCGGAGACGGGCGAAATCATGAGCCCGCTGGCCGCCTTTCTCACGCATGCCTCGTTGGAGGCCGGCGACAACCAGGCCGAGGCCGGGCAGGATGCGATTCAGTTGATGACCATCCACGCGGCCAAGGGACTTGAGTTCGATGCCGTCTTCATCACCGGCCTCGAAGAAGGCCTATTCCCCCACGAGAACGCCTTGAGCGACGCCGACGGCGTGGAGGAGGAGCGTCGCCTGATGTACGTGGCCATTACCCGGGCCCGCAAGCGGCTGTACCTCACCTTCAGCCAGACACGCCTGCTGCACGGCCAAACCCGCTACAACGTGCGCAGCCGCTGGTTCGATGAGTTGCCCGAGGAGGCGTTGAAGTGGCTGACGCCGCGCACCGCGGGTTTCGGTTCGGGCTATGCGAAGGCTTACCAGGACGCGTGGTCGCGCGGATCAGGCCTGGGTTCCATGGTCGGCGCGGGTCGTGTCCCACCGCGAACGAATCCGCCGGCGGGCACCGATGGCCGTCCCCTGCGCGTGGGCCAGGGTGTCTTTCACACCAAGTTCGGCGAGGGAGTGGTCGTGACGCTTGAAGGCTCAGGCACCGATGCGCGGGCGCAGGTCAACTTCGGACGCCACGGCATGAAGTGGCTGGCCCTGAGCGTGGCCAAGCTCACACCGGTGGACTGACCTCGTCGGGGGCGTCTTCATCGGTGCGGCGTTCCATGTCGTCGCCAGCGCCAAAGGTCTGTACGAACATGAAGTAGAGGCTGGCGTAGAACACCACGCTCAGCGTGAGGCCCAACGGCATCGCCAGCGCCCCGATCAGGTTGCCCATTCCCAGCGCCTGCAACAGCAGGCCCAGGGTCAGGCCGGTGGCCGCCAGCAGCACAACCCAGGCGGCCGCGTAGGTGATGAAGGCGCCCTTGCTGCGCCAGATCGCCAGGGTCGAGGAGAACAAGGCCTGTGCCGCGCCCTGCTGGCCCCACCACACCAAGGCCGGGGCATGCCAGAAAGGAATGCTCAGCAACAGGGTCAGACCCAGGCGTGCGTACAGCCCGCCTGCCAATTGCGGGTCGGCCAGCAACAGGCGCAACTGCTCGCGGGTGGCGTCGTCGTCACGGCCGCCGGCCATCAGTTCCTGAAGTTCATTGAGTTTGCCCCCATCGATCGCGTCTGACGCCATCAGCACCAACAGCGATAGGAACCCATAGGCCGCGCAGAGCGTCAAGAGCCTGCGGCGGCGCAGCGGGTCGGTGCGCCAGGGTGCCAGATACAGGCCCGGCAGCGGCCGCTGCCCGCGCACGGCGGCGGCCGTGCCCATCATCATGACCAGACCCAGCATCGGCACAGCGGCCAGCACCACCACGCCCCCCAGCACCGGCACCAGCATGAGCACCAGGGCGAAGCACAGGAAGGTGCCGAACAGACCAGCCAGCCCCAGGGGCTGCCGGGCAAATATCTTCAGGGCCTGGACCACCCATTGCAGCCCTTGGCGGGGCTGTACTGGCTTGAGGATGAGCTTCATGCGGTCGGACTCCATGACTCAGCCCTGCACGGCGTGCCACGGTTGCTCGCGGCGCGAGCGCAGTACCCGTTCAAAGTGTGTGGGGTCGTGCGGCTTGAGCATTGATGCCTCCCGCGGCAGGTGGAAGTCCCAGAGGCGGGAAGTCCAGAACCGCAGAGCCGCCGCACGCAACATCGCGGGCAGGAGGCGGTGTTCGGTGGCTGAAAGGGGCCGCACCGATTCGTAGGCCCCCACGAAGGCCTGAGCCCGGTCCAGTTCCAGTGCGCCCGTGTCCAAGTCGATGCACCAGTCGTTCAGACACACCGCCAGGTCGAACAGCCAGGTGTCCACGCCGGCGAAGTAGAAGTCGAAGAACCCGCTGAGCTTCTCGTGACCTGGCAGGCCATCGAACATGACGTTGTCCCGGAACAGGTCTGCATGCACCGGCCCACGCGGCAGTTCACGGTAGGCGGCCGATTGCGAGAGCTGCCGTTGGAAGGCGAGCTCGTCGCTCAAGAGCGCGGCCCTGTCCTCTTCCAGGTAGGGCAGCACCACCGGCACCGTCTGTTCCCACCAGGGCAGGCCGCGCAGATTGGGTTGGCTCATCGGAAAGTCCTGACCCACCAAATGCATGCGCGCCAGCATGGCGCCCACCTGGCTGCAGTGGTGCTCATTGGGTGCCAGCTGGTGCCCGCCCTGCAGCTTGTTCACCACCGCCGCTGGCTTGCCTTTGAGGGTAAAGAGAATCTGGTCACGGGCATCGGCCCTGGGCAATGGAACCGGAATGCCCCGCAGGGCCAAATGCTGCATCAGCCGCAGGTAGAAGGGCAGCTGCTCAAACGTCAAGCGTTCGAACAGGGTAAGCACCCAATCGCCCGCATCGGTGGTCACGAAGTAGTTCGTGTTCTCGATCCCCGCGCCGATGCCGCGCAGCGACTGCAGGCGGCCGAGCTGCAGCGGTTCGATGAAGGCTTGGACCTCCTGTTCGGAGACCTCGGTGAAGACGGCCATGGGTGCGGGGTGCGTAAACTGCCCATTCTATGAAACCCCTGATGCTGCTGGTCGACGGCTCCAGCTACCTCTACCGCGCCTACCACGCGATGCCCGATCTGCGCTCGCCCAACGGTTTTCCCACCGGGGCGGTGCACGGAATGGTGGCCATGATGAAGCGCCTGCGGGACCAGTACCCAGCTGAGCATGCGGCCTGTGTGTTCGACGCCTCAGGGCCCACTTTTCGCGATGCGTGGTACCCCGAGTACAAGGGCCACCGCGCCCCCATGCCTGAGCCGCTGGTGGAACAGATCGAGCCCATTCATGAGGTGGTGAGGCTGCTGGGTTGGCCGGTGCTGCAGGTGGGCGGTATCGAGGCTGATGATGTGATCGGAACCGTGGCGCAAGTCGCAGCGGCCAGCGGACATCGGGTTCTGATCTCCACAGGTGACAAGGATTTGGCGCAGTTGGTGACGCCGGACGTGGGCCTGGTCAACACCATGAGCAACGAATCGCTCGACGAGGCCGGTGTGCTGGCCAAGTTCGGCGTGCCGCCCGATCGCATCATCGACTACCTGACCCTGATGGGCGATGCGGTGGACAATGTGCCGGGCGTGGAGAAGGTGGGGCCGAAGACCGCGGCCAAGTGGATTGCCGAGTTCGGTAGCCTGGACGGCGTGATCGCAGCGGCGGCCTCCATCAAGGGTGTGGCCGGCGAGAACCTGCGCAAGGCACTGGACTGGCTGCCCATGGGGCGACGCCTGGTGACGGTCAAGTGTGACTGCGATCTCGGCGCCGATGTCGCCGGATGGCCGGCGCTGGAGGCACTGGCGCTGAAGCCGGTGGACCAGGACGCGCTGCACGACTTCTACCAGCGCTATGGTTTTCGCACTTGGCTCAAGGAGCTTGACGCTCAAGGTGTGCGGGGTTCGGGTGCGGTGGTTCAGCCGGTGTCGTCCCCGGGGCACACCTCGGGGCACACCTCGGGGCCGGCTGGCCAGGCCGATAGGGCTGACGCCGGTGGAGATGGCCATGACCCGGTTGCGGTGCCGCCGCTGACCGAGCCGGTTCACTACGAAACCATCCTCACCGAGGCCCAGTTCGACGATTGGCTGGGCCGGTTGCAGGCCGCGCCACTGGCGGCCTTTGACACCGAGACCGATTCGCTCGATCCGATGGCTGCGCGCCTGGTGGGCCTGAGCTTTTCGGTCACACCGGGGCAGGCGGCCTACATTCCGCTGCACCATGACTACCCAGGCGTGCCGCCACAGCTGGACCCGGTGATGGTGCTGCAGCGCCTTCGCCCCTGGTTGGAAGACCCAAGTGCGGCCAAGCTGGGCCAGAACATCAAGTACGACCTCCATGTGATGGCCAACGCCGGCATCATGGTGCGCGGTTATGTGCACGACACGCTGCTGCAGAGTTATGTCCTGGAGGCGCATCGTCCGCACGGACTTGAAAGCCTGGCCGAGCGGCACCTCAACCGAAAGGGCCTGTCGTACGAGGACGTGTGCGGCAAGGGCGTGCACCAGATTGCCTTCTCGCAGGTGGACCTCGACGAGGCCACGCGCTATTCGGGTGAAGACAGCGACATGACCTTGCACGTGCACCAGGTGCTGTGGCCGCAGCTCGAGCGAGCCGATGGCCTGCGCAAGGTGTACCAAGAGATCGAGATGCCCTGCGCTGTCATCCTGCAGCGCATGGAGCGCCATGGGGTATTGGTGGACGTGGCCGTGCTGCAGCAGCAAAGCCGTGAGTTGGGCGAACGCATCATGGCGTTGGAACAGCAGGCCTACGAGATCGCCGGTCAGCCCTTCAACCTGGGTTCGCCCAAGCAGATCGGCGAGATCTTGTTCAACCGACTGGGCCTGCCGGTCAAGAAGAAGACCGCCACCGGCGCACCCTCCACCGACGAGGAGGTGCTGCAGGAGCTCGCCGCGGACTACCCGCTGCCGGCCAAGCTGCTCGAGCACCGCAGCCTGTCCAAGCTCAAGAGCACCTACACCGACAAACTCCCCCAGATGGTGAATGCCAAGACCGGCCGGGTGCACACGAGCTACCAGCAAGCCGTGGCAGTGACGGGCCGCTTGTCCAGCAACGAACCGAATCTGCAGAACATCCCCATCCGCACGGCCGAGGGAAGGCGCATCCGCGAGGCCTTCATCGCCCCACCGGGCCATGTGCTGATGAGTGCAGACTATTCGCAGATCGAGCTGCGCATCATGGCCCACATCAGCGAAGACCCTGGCCTGCTGCGCGCCTTCGCCGAGGGCCGTGATGTCCACAAGGCCACCGCCAGCGAGGTCTTCGGTGTGCCGGTTGATGAGGTGAGTTCCGAGCAGCGCCGCTATGCCAAGGTGATCAACTTCGGACTGATCTACGGCATGGGCGCCTTCGGTCTGGCCTCCAACCTGGGCATCGAGCAGAAGGCCGCGCGCGACTACATCGACCGCTATTTCGCCCGCTTTGCTGGCGTAAAGCGCTATATGGACGAGACCAAGGCGCAGGCTGCCGAGCGTGGCTATGTGGAAACGGTGTTCGGCCGCCGTCTGTACCTGCCGGAGATCCGCGGCGGCAACGGCCCGCGCCGCTCGGCCGCCGAGCGACAGGCCATCAATGCACCGATGCAGGGCACCGCCGCCGACCTGATCAAACTGGCGATGATCGCGGTGCAGAAGGCACTGGACGATGAGAACCGCGCCACCCGCATGGTGATGCAGGTGCACGATGAACTGGTGCTGGAGGTGCCCGAGGCGGAAATCGGATGGGCCCGCGACATGCTGCCGCGGCTGATGGCCGGTGTGGCCGAACTGAAGGTACCGCTACTGGCCGAGGTGGGCACGGGCCCGAACTGGGAGCAGGCTCACTGATCAAGTAGCGCGGCGTTCAGCCCCGCGCTCAACTGCGCTCGATGCAGGCGAAGGCCGAGTGGTTGTGGATGCTCTCGAAATTCTCCACCTCCACGCGGTAGGCACCGATGCCCGGCTCGGCATTCAGGCGCAGCGCCACATCGCGCACCAGGTCTTCCACGAACTTGGGGTTCTCGTAGGCCCGCTCGGTGATCCACTTCTCGTCGGGCCGCTTGAGCAACGGCCAGATTTCGCTCGAGGCGCTTTCCTCGGCGAAGCGCACCAGCTCTTCCCAGGCCAGTGACTGCAGCGCTTCGGCGCGGATGGTCACCTGCGAGCGCTGGTTATGCGCGCCGTAGTCGGAGATTTCCTTCGAGCACGGGCACAGGCTTTTGACCGGAACGGCCACCTCGCACCACACCTGGCTGCGTCCACCCACGCGCTGGGCAACCCAACGGCCCTGGTAGTCCAGCAGGCTGGCCACACCCGATACCGGTGCGCGCTTGCGGATGAAGAAGGTGAAGGCGGCCTCGATTCGGCCTTCCTCGGCTGTCAGCCGTTGCAGCATCTCTTCCAGGCCGGCGCGCAGGGCATGCGCATCCAAGGCATCGCTTTGGGCATCCTGGTCATTGAGCCAGGCCACGAAGCGAGACATGTGGGTGCCTTTCTTGTCGGCCGGCAAGGCCACGTCCAGCGTCCACTCGGCGGCTGTCTGCTGCACTTGGCCGGCCACACGCACCTTCAAGGGGTAGCGCACGCCCTTGACCCCCACGCGCTGGATGGCCAAGTGGCGCTCGTCGCGCTCACTTTGCGTGTCGGGGATGGGCAGGGCGTGGGTGGGGTGCGTCATGGGGCCAAAACAGGAGGCGCAAAGGCGCGCCTGAACAACTCTGCAAACCTCACATTGTCTCGCAGGCGCGCCGAAGCTGCTGACCCTGCCGAACTTGGCAGATCACGCAGATCAGGCAGATCGCGTGGATCAGGCGGCCGCCGCTGCCCGTGCGGCGCCGGCTGCGCTGGTGGGAAAGCGCTCGCGTATCGAGCGCTCGATCCCAGCCGCGTCCAGGCCCATCTGCGCGTTCAGCTTGCCCGGGTCGCCATGTTCGATGAACAGGTCCGGATAGCCCAGATTGAGCACTGGCATGACCACACCCTGCGCCTGCAGGAACTCCAGCACGGCCGAGCCGGCTCCGCCCATCAGGCAGCCGTCCTCCACCGTGACCAGGGCGTCATGGGAACGCGTCAACTGCAGCACCAACTCAGCGTCCAAGGGCTTCACGAAGCGCATATCGGCCACTGTGGCGTTCAGCGCCTCGGCCGCCTTGAGCGCGGGATGCAGCAGCGTGCCGAAGGCCAGGATGGCCACGCGTGGCTGCCCGGCCAGGGCCGGTGCGGCCTGGCGGCGCACCACGCCCTTGCCCCATTCGAAGGTGTCCAGGTCGGTGCCTGCGTCCACGCCCACACCGGCGCCGCGCGGATAGCGAACCGCCACCGGGTGGTTCTGCGCGTGGGCCGTGGACAGGGCCATGCGGCATTCCCGCTCGTCCGAAGGCGCCAGCAGGCTCATGTTCGGAATGCAGCGCACGAAGGCGATGTCGTAGGCCCCGGCGTGCGTGGCGCCATCGGCGCCCACAATACCCGCGCGGTCAAGCGCGAAGACCATGGGCAGGTTCTGCAGGGCCACGTCGTGGATGAGCTGGTCGTAGCCGCGCTGCAGGAAGGTGGAGTAGATGGCCACCACCGGTTTGAGGCCTTCGCAGGCCAGGCCACCGGCGAAGGTGACTGCGTGCTGCTCGGCAATGCCCACGTCGTGGCAGCGCTGCGGGTAGCGTTTCTGGAACTCCACCATGCCCGAGCCTTCCAGCATGGCCGGCGTGATGCCCACCAGGCGGGCGTCCGCAGCGGCCATGTCGCACAGCCAGTTGCCGAACACCTGGGTGAAGGTGGGCTTAGGCGGCGTGCTGGGCTTTTGGATGCCCTGCGTGGGATCGAAGGGCGAGGGCCCGTGGTATTTGATCGGGTCGGCCTCGGCCAACTTGTAGCCATAGCCCTTCTTGGTGACCACGTGCAGGAACTGCGGGCCCTTCATCTGGCGCATGTTCTCCAGCGTGGGGATCAGCGCGTCCAGGTCGTGCCCATCGATGGGGCCGACATAGTTGAAGCCGAATTCCTCGAAGATGGTGGACGGCGCCACCATGCCCTTGGCATGTTCTTCGAAGCGGCGCGCCAGTTCAAACAACGGCGGTGCGTTGCGCAGCACGCTCTTGGCCGATTCGCGCGCGGCCGCGTAGAACTTGCCGCTCATCAGGCGCGCCAGGTACTTGTTGAGCGCACCCACCGGCGGGCTGATCGACATGTCGTTGTCGTTGAGCACCACCAGCAGGTCGGCAGTCAGTCCGCCGTGCGGAACCCCGCCGTTGTTCAGTGCCTCGAAGGCCATGCCCGCGCTCATCGCACCATCACCGATGATGGCCACGGCCTTGCGGTTCTCACCCTTGAGCTGAGCCCCCATCGCCATGCCCAGTGCGGCGGAAATCGACGTGGATGAGTGCGCGGTGCCAAACGTGTCGTATTCGCTCTCGTCACGACGCGGGAAGCCCGACAGGCCGCCCATCTGGCGCAGGGTGTGAAAGCGTTCGCGCCGCCCTGTGAGGATCTTGTGCGGGTAGGTTTGATGACCCACATCCCACACGAGACGGTCCTCGGGCGTGTTGAAGACCGCATGCAGGGCGATCGTCAGCTCCACCGTTCCCAGGTTGCTCGACAGGTGACCACCGGTCTTGCCCACCGAATGAAGCAGGAACTCGCGCAATTCGCGCGACAAGGTCTTCAGTTCCAGGCGCGACAGCCGCCGCAGATCGGCCGGGCTGTGGATGGATTCCAGAAGCGGGTAGTGGGGATTGGACATGAAGGGTCCTCCGGAAATCGGTGGTGGACGTCAATACTGGCGCCGCACCACCAGGTCGGCGAGTTCGCGCAGCCGTTGGGTGTCGGGCAGGGCGCTGGCCGAAAGGGCCTGCAGGGCCTGCTCATGCAGTTCGTGGGCGTGCCGCTGGGCGCCTTGCAGCCCCATCAGCGACACATACGTCGGCTTGGATTGTTCCTGATCCTTGCCCGCCGTCTTGCCCAGCACTTCAGTGTCCTGGGTCACGTCCAGGATGTCGTCGACCACCTGAAAGGCCAGGCCGATGGCGTGCCCATACCGGCTCAGTGCATCGCGCGTGGCGCCGGTGGCGCTGCCGCAAGCCGCACCCATGTCCACACTGGCCTGCAGCAGGGCGCCCGTCTTGAGCTCGTGCATGCGCCGCAACTCGGCTTCGTTGAGGGCATGCCCCACGCTGGCCAGATCGATGGCCTGGCCCCCGGCCATGCCGCTGTGGCCGGCACCTCGGGCCAGCAGCGCCACCAGTCGCGCCTGCAGCGCCGACGGTATCTCCGCCTCATCCAGGGGGGTCAAAAGCTCAAAGGCCAGCGCCTGCATGGCGTCTCCCGCCAGCATCGCTTGAGCCTGCCCGAACTGCACGTGCACGGTGGGCTTCCCACGGCGCAGCACGTCGTTGTCCATGCAGGGCATGTCATCGTGCACCAGCGAGTAGGCGTGGATCAGCTCCACCGCACACGCCGCCCGCAGGGCGACCGGGGCTTGCCCATCCACGGCCTGTGCCGCGGCCAGCACCAGCAGCGGCCGCAGGCGCTTGCCGCCGTCGAGCACACCGTAGCGCATGGCCAAGCCCAAGCCAGCCGGCGCATCGGCCGGCACCCAGGTCGAAAGCGCCTCTTCCACCCGGCGCAGTTGCTCGACCATCCAGGCCTGAAGGTCCAGGCTCACGCCTCTCTCCAGGGCTTGAGTTGTCCGTCTTCCAGCACCTTCACCTGTTGTTCCACCGCCTGCAGACGGTCTCGACAGAAGCTGAGCAGTTGCGCACCGCGTCGGTACGCGACCAGCAATTCATCCAGGGGCAGGCGGCCTGACTCCATGACCTGCACCAACTCATCGAGTTCGGCCAGCGCATCTTCGTAGCGGGCAGGCAGGGCAGCGCCGGTGACTTCTGCGGATTCCTCAGGCAAGGCGGACTTCATGGGGCGTGAGGGCAATCGAAAACCCTGATTGTAGGTGTCGCTCAACTGTCAACTTGAGTTGACATCCATATTTGACATCATGATACGCCGATGGGCATTTGGCAGTGGGTAGAATCCCGTCCCCTTTTGCCTACCTTGCCCAACCCGTCTACGGAGGTTCCCCGGGGATCATGTCGGACCTGAGCATCGGGCTGGAAGCCCTGGAGCGCAGCCGCTCTCAACTCTCGGTTTCGTCCTATTTCAGCGAGGCGTTGTTCCAGGAGGAACAGCGGCTCATCTTCGATGGATCGCCACGTTACCTCGGCCATGAGCTTGCTGTGCCCGAGGTCGGCGACTACTTTGCCTTGCCCGCTGAGGGTGAGGGTCGCGCGCTCGTGCGAACACGCGACGGTGTGGAGCTGATCTCCAACGTCTGCCGGCATCGCCAGGCGGTGATGCTCAAGGGGCGGGGCCACACGCGCCAGAACGTGGTGTGCCCACTTCACCGGTGGACCTACGACCTGCACGGCCAGCTGGTGGGTGCGCCGCACTTCACCGACGATCCCTGCCTGAACCTGCGCAACTACCCGGTGCAGTCCTGGAACGGCCTGGTGTTTGAGGCCGGCAAGCGCCATGTGGCCACCGAATTGGTCCGCCTGGGCGTTCAGCGTGAACTCGACTTCAGCGGCTTCGTGCTGGACAAGGTGCATGTGCACGAGTGCGCCTACAACTGGAAGACCTTCATCGAGGTGTACCTCGAGGACTACCACGTGGGGCCTTTCCACCCTGGCCTGGGCGGCTTCGTCGCCTGCGAGGACCTGCGCTGGGAGTTCGGCCAGCACCACAGCGTGCAGACAGTGGGTGTGCACAAGGCCCTGGAGCGGCCAGGCTCGCCCGCGTACCAGCGTTGGCACGACGCGGTGCTGAAGTACCGCAACGGTGTACCGCCAGCCCATGGCGCCATCTGGCTCACCTACTTCCCCACGCTCATGGTGGAGTGGTACCCCCATGTGCTCGTGGTCAGTCACCTGATTCCCAAGGGCCCGCAGAAGACGGTCAACGTGGTCGAGTTCTTCTACCCGGAGGAGATCGCTGCGTTCGAGCGCGAATTCGTGGAAGCGGAGCAGGCGGCGTACATGGAGACCTGCGTGGAAGACGATGAAATTGCGCTGCGCATGGACGCCGGACGCCGCGCCCTGATGGAGCGCGGCGACGACGAGGTGGGCCCCTACCAAAGCCCCATGGAGGATGGCATGCAGCACTTCCACGAGTGGTACCGGCAGGCCATGCAGGACGCCCCGCATGCTGGCCATTCCCCACCGTTGCGGTGATGCAAATGGGACCTCTGATTTCGGTGACCGACTTCCAGGCCCTGCGCCAGGGTGCCGTGGGCCTGGTTGTGCTTGATTGCGGCTTTGACCTCTTCGATGTGACCGCGGGCGAGCGGGCCTACGGCGAGGGCCACCTCCCAGGGGCCATGTATGCCCACCTTGACCGCGACCTCAGTGGACAAAAGTCCACCCGTGGGCCGGTGGACGGCGGCCGGCATCCCTTGCCCAGCCGCACAGACTGGGCCCAGCGGCTGGGGCAGTGGGGCATCACCCCCGCCACGCCGGTGGTCGCCTATGACGATCAGGGCGGCTGCTACGCGGCCAGGGCCTGGTGGATGCTGCGCTGGATGGGGCACCGGTCGGTGGCGGTTCTCGATGGGGGCAAAGGGGCTTGGCGGGCCGCCGGTGGGGAGCTGCACACGCAGCCACCGGTGCCCACCCCATCGCCTGACTACCCGCTGTCCGACCCCGCCATGCCCACGTTCAGCGCCATGGAGTTGTTGACGCATCTGGGCCGGGTGAGCCTGGTGGATGCACGAGTAGGTGAGCGCTACCGGGGCGAGACCGAACCGTTGGATTCGCGGGCCGGCCACATCCCGGGTGCCGTCAACCGATTCTTCAAGGACAACCTGCAGGCCGATGGGCGCTTCAAGCCCGTTGCGCAGCTGCGCGACGAGTGGCGGCCCCTGCTGCAGTCGGGCCTTCAAGTGGTGCACCAGTGCGGCTCGGGCGTGACCGCGTGCCACAACCTGCTGGCCCTGGCCCATGCAGGTCTGGGTGAGGGTGCTCTGTATCCGGGTTCCTGGAGCGAATGGTCGGCTGATCCGCAAAGGCCGGTGGCCATCGGCTGAGGGCGATCGCTCGGGCGGGTGGGTGCCTGAACTCAATCGACGCAGGCGGCATAGCGCCCGCATGTCCCCGGTTTGATCTGGGGCAAGGGCAGTGACGCCTTCACGGTTTGATACTGTGGCGTCTCATCACCCTATGGTTCACGCCTGCAGGAGCGCTCACCATGTACAGCCGAATCCTGGTTCCCACCGACGGTTCCGACATCACACGCAAGGCCGTGGAGGCCGCCATTGCATTGGCACGCCGCCTGGATGCCCAGCTGTTTGCGGTGTCGGTGAAGGAGCCCTTTCCCTACAGCGCCATCAGCGAGGTCCAGCCCATCGCCCCGCAGGAGTTCTATGAGGCGCAAGAGAAGGTGGCCAGCCAGCGTGTCACTGCGGTGGTCGAGGCGGCCCGGGCGCAGCAAGTGGCCTGCAGCGGCTACACGGTGGAGTCACTGCACCCCTGGGAAGCCATCATCGACCATGGCAAGGCCAAGGGCTGTGACCTCATCGTGATGGCTTCCCACGGGCGCCGTGGAGTGGCGGCCATGCTGTTGGGCAGCGAAACCCAACGTGTGCTGCTGCACAGCCCCATCCCCGTCTTGATCGTGAAGTGAGAGGCTGCCCGCTTCAGTGCGGGTGCAGAATTTCGCCGGCCAGCAGCACCAGCGCCAAGCCAGCGGCCAACCACAACACCTGCTGCAGTGTTTCGCGAAAGGCCAAGCGCCGCTGCATCTGCGGCAGAAGGTCGGCCACGGCCACATAGATGAAACTGCTGGCAGCCACCACCAACAGGTAGGGGAACACCTGCTTCAGGTCGGCCATGGCGAAATAGCCCACCAGCCCGCCGGCCACCGCCGCCATGCCCGACAGCGCATTGAAGAGCAGGGCGCGCGCACGCGAAAAGCCCGCGTTCAACAGCACGATGAAGTCGCCGATCTCCTGCGGGATCTCGTGCGCGACGATGGCCAGCGTGGTGACCACACCCAGCTTCACATCCGTGAGGAAGGCTGCCGCGATGATCACACCGTCCACGAAGTTGTGAATGCTGTCGCCCAGCAGGACCGACCAACCGCCGGCGCCCGCCTGTTCGGCGTCGAAGCCATGGTGATGGTGGTGGTGGGGGTGGTCACCCTCGTGGTGATGGCTGTGGCGGTACAGCTCGGCCTTTTCCAACAGGAAGAAGAAGAGCAGGCCGCCCAGCAGGGTCACGAAGAGTTCGTGGGTGGGCGCAGCGGCTGACTCGAAGGCTTCGGGCAGCACGTTGAGCAGGGCCGCGCCCAGCAGCACGCCTGCGGACAGGCTCACCAGGCTGTGCACGATACGACCCAGCACGTGCGTGGTGAGGCTGGCTGCGGCCAACACCGACAGCAGGCCACCCAATCCGGTGGCCAAGATGATGTAGGCGAGGGTCAAGCTAGTCGCGGAAGTTGTTGAAGGTCAGTGGCGCCTCGCTCACTTCCTTCTTCAGCAGCGCGATGGCCGTCTGCAGGTCGTCGCGCTTGCCTCCGGTCACGCGAACCGAGTCGCCCTGGATGGCGGCCTGAACCTTGACCTTGCTCTGCTTGATCAGGGTTTGGATCTTCTTGCCCAGATCGGACTCGATGCCTGTCTTGATCTTGACCAGCTGCTTGAGCTTGTCCCCACCGATCTTTTCGGGCTTGGCGCTGTCGTCCAGAAAGCGGACATCCACGCTGCGCTTGGTGAGCTTGGCCAGCAGGATGTCCTTGATCTGCTGGAGCTGGAAGTCGCTGTCAGCAAACAGCGTGAGCTCCTTGTTGCTGCCCTTGTCGGACAGCTCGATGCGGGCATCGCTGCCCTTGAAATCGAAGCGGGTGCCGATTTCCTTGTTGCTCTGGTCGACAGCGTTGCGCACCTCGACCAGATTCGGTTCAACGACCACATCAAAGCTCGGCATGGTTCAAAAGGCCCGGGGGCACGGTGTTTTCTGGGGGAAAATTTTGCCATGCCTGCTTCCGCACCGCCCGACAGGCCTGTCGGTGCCATCCCTGCACGCCACGCCTTGGTGGTGGAGGAGGGCGTGAGCCTGCGCATGCTCAACACCCTGGGCCTGCCGGCGCAGGCCGCCCACCTGGTGCGCGTGGACAGCGAAGCGGCAGTTCGCCGCGTGGTCGACCATCCGCAGTGGGGCATGGCCCCGAAGATGGTGCTGGGGGGCGGCAGCAACCTCGTGTTCACTCGGGATCCCGCTGCCCTTGTGATCAAGGTGGAGGTCATGGGTATTCGTGTGGTTCACGAAGACACTCACGCGGTGATCGTGGAGGCCGGTGCCGGGGTCGGTTGGCATGAATTGGTGTGTTGGACACTGGCCCATGGCCTGCCCGGCCTGGAGAACATGGCCCTGATCCCGGGCACGCTGGGGGCAGCGCCGGTGCAGAACATCGGGGCCTATGGCGTTGAGCTCAAGGACCGTTTCCATTCCTTGGTCGCGGTTGATCTGGTCACGGGGCGTACGGTCGAACTCGATGCGCGCGCCTGCGCGTTTGGCTACCGCGACAGCGTTTTCAAGCAAACCGGCTTCGGAGGGCTGGCGGGCAAGAGCGTGATCACACGGGTGCGCCTTCGCTTGCCCAGACCCTGGCAGCCCATCGTGGGCTACCTGGATCTGCAGCGGCGCATTGAAGACTCGGGCATCACGAGCCCTTCGCCACAGCAGATCTTCGATTGGGTATGCGGAATCCGGCGCGCCAAGCTGCCGGACCCGGCGGTGCTGGGCAATGCCGGCAGCTTCTTCAAGAACCCGACGGTCACGCCCGAGCAGTGCGCCGATATCATCCAGCGCGAGCCGCGCATCGTGCACTACCACCTGGATGACGGCAGCGTGAAGTTGGCGGCCGGCTGGCTGATCGACGCCTGCGGCTGGAAGGGCAGAAGTGTGGGCCGCGCCGGGGTATACGACAAGCAAGCCCTGGTGCTCGTCAACCGCGGCGGCGCCACCGGGGCCGAGGTGCTGACCCTGGCCCGCGCCATCCAGACCAGCGTCTACGAGCGCTTTGGCATTCGCCTGGAACCCGAGCCAATCATCATCTGAAAAATGGGGTCAGTGTCATTTAATTTGCGAACCGCGTTGTTCGCAACAAAATTCACTCTGACCCTGTTTTTCTAAGAAATCACATAGGCGCCGGCGCCGGTCGCGATCAGGGTGCCTTCGTCGTTGAGCAGCCGCATTTGGGTCGAACCGATGCGGCCGCCCAAACGGGTGACGATGGCTTGGGCAAAGAAGTGCTGGCCCAGGCCCGGGCGCAGGTAATCGATGCGCATGTCGATGGTGCCCATCTTCGAAAACCGGTGCATGACCTGCTCGGCCGACTCGTGCGGGAACTTTTCGCCGATGGCCACCATGAGTGCGGTGCCGGCGGTGGCGTCCAACACGGCCGCCGTCACGCCGCCGTGCAGGCGTCCATACAGGTAGTGGCCGACCAGATCAGGCCGCATGTCGAATCGGCACACCGTGCCATTGGGGCCGTTTATCTCGTGCAGCTTCATGCCCAACACCTGGTTGAAGGAAATCAGCTCCTCGGTCAGCCGTCGATAGGCGGCTTCGAGCTTGTGCTGTTCGGCCGCACTGCGGCGGCTGGTCGGGTGTGTGCTCATGGGCGAAGATGGTAGCCGCAGCTGGTGTCCAATCCCGACATGGACCTGCACCACCGCGCTCCTCGTCTGCCGATGCTCGATGCCCTTCGTGGCCTGGCCATCGTGTGGATGGTGCTCTTCCACCTGGCATACGACCTGAATCACTTCGGTTGGCTGCAGCCCCGCCAGCAATTCCTCTCCGATCCCTTCTGGACATGGCAGCGTGTGTGCATCGTCAGCCTGTTCATGTTTTGCGCCGGTGCCTCGCAGTCGCTGGCGCTTCGAGCCGGGGTGCCATGGGCGCGCTTTTGGCGGCGCTGGTTTCAGGTGGTCGCTTGCGCGGCAATGGTGTCGGTGGCCACCTGGTTCGTGTTTCCCCAATCCTGGATCAGCTTTGGCGTGTTACACGGGCTGGCCCTCATGGTGCTGCTGGCGCGGCTCACGGCCGGCCGCTCGCTTCCGGTCTTGTTGGGGCTGGCATTGGCGGCGCTGGCTGCACCCTGGTTCGTGCAACACCCGGTGTTCGACAGCCGCTGGCTCAACGGAGTGGGGCTCGTGACGGCCAAACCCGTGACCGAAGACTACGCGCCGCTGCTGCCGTGGATGGGGATGGTCTGGTTAGGCCTGGCCTTCGGCCCCTGGCTCGAGCGCTTGAGCTTCACCGACAACCGCCTGACCGCCGCCTTGGCGCACGCCGGTCAGTGGCCCTTGAGCATTTACATGCTCCACCAGCCCCTGTTTTGGGGTTTGCTGCTGGGTTTGACTTGGCTGCGCAGCTGATGACGCCGGCCGAGTCAGCTTGATGGGCCCAGCGGCGACAATCTCGCCATGAACAACAAGATCCTGTTTGGCTTCCATGCCGTCACCGTGCGGCTCAAGACGGCCCCAGAGTCGGTCTTGGAGCTGCACCATGATGCGCAGCGGCGGGATGGCCGGATGCGCAGCCTTCTGCAGCGGGCCCAGGAAGCGGGCGTCAAGCTGGTGGACAGCGATGCAGCTGGCCTGGCGCAACTGGCCGGGCGGGCGCCGCATCAGGGTGTGGTGGCGCGGGTCAAGCCGATGAAGGCGCAACACTCGATCGACGACCACCTGGACGAGGTGCACTCCCGCGGAGGCACCCCCTTGCTGCTCGTACTCGATGGCGTGACGGATCCGCACAACCTGGGTGCCTGCCTGCGCGTGGCCGATGGTGCCGGCGCGCAGGCCGTCATTGCGCCGCGCGATCATGCGGTGGGCATCAACGCCACCGTGGCCAAGGTGGCCAGCGGCGCGGCTGAAACCGTGCCCTACTTTATGGTCGTGAACCTGGCGCGGACCCTGGGTGAGCTCAAGGAGCGCCAGATCCGCATCATCGGCACCAGCGACGATGCGCCCAAGTCCTTGTATGAGATAGACCTGAGCGGACCGGTGGCGTTGGTATTGGGTGCCGAAGGGCCTGGGATGCGGCAACTCACCCGCAAGACCTGTGATGAGCTGGTGCACATCCCCATGGCCGGTGCGGTCGAGAGCCTCAATGTGTCGGTGGCGTCGGCCGTGTGTCTTTATGAGGCGCTGCGTCAGCGGCGGGCATCCGATCCCACCCAGACAGACGGCACCTGATCAGCCCGACACAGACGTCGACACAGACGCCGACCCTGCGTGGGCCCGAAGATCAGCATCCAAGGCCCCCCGCTCGTCGAACACCACACAGCGCCCGCGCCAGTGCGGTGCGCCCTGGGTGTCTTCGAAATACTGCAGGATGCCGCCTTCGAGTTGATAGGCATGGCTCAGTCCT
>JBEAWD010000301.1:0-9280 GCA_041160585.1 Pseudomonadota bacterium
CAACGTCAGCATCACGGTCAAGCTGATTGCCCCGATCGCCATGGAAGAGGGTCTGCGCTTTGCTATTCGCGAAGGCGGCCGTACCGTGGGCGCGGGTGTCGTGGCAAAGATCATTGAGTGAGGCGCGCGTGCAAAAGCAAAAAATCCGCATCCGCCTCAAGGCATTCGATTACAAGCTGATCGACCAGTCCGCCCTTGAGATCGTCGACACCGCCAAGCGCACGGGCGCCATTGTCCGTGGCCCGGTGCCCCTGCCCACCCGCATGCAGCGTTTCGACATCTTGCGTTCGCCGCACGTCAACAAGACGTCGCGCGACCAGTTCGAGATCCGCACGCACCAGCGCCTAATGGACATCGTCGACCCGACCGACAAGACGGTCGACGCCCTGATGAAGCTGGACCTGCCCGCGGGCGTGGACGTCGAGATCAAGCTGCAGTAATCGGCTTGGCTTGCGGGGTAACCCGCAAGCCGCTATACTGGAAAGCTTTTCCGCACTAGGGCAAGTAAGCCTGCGTGCGGCCCGCTGTGTGCCGAGGCAAAAGCCAAGGCTCGAACCAAGGCGCACAGCGGACATCCATCCCGGCCAATCGATGTCGGGGTTGTGCAACAAGGCCCTCTTTTTGGGGCTGGAGAAGAACCATGAGTCTGAGCAATCGCCTCGGATTGCTGGGTCGCAAGGTGGGCATGATGCGCATCTTCACGGACGACGGCGACGCCGTTCCTGTGACGGTGCTCGACGTGTCCAACAACCGCGTCACCCAGGTCAAGACCGAAGAGACAGACGGCTACGTCGCCTTACAGGTGGCGTATGGGTCCCGCAAGGCTTCCCGCGTGAGCAAGCCTGAAGCCGGGCACCTGGCCAAGGCCGGCGTCGAAGCCGGTGAAGTCCTCAAGGAATTCCGTGTTGAAGCCGCTGTGGCCGCCGAGTACAAGCCCGGCAGCACGCTGCCCGTGACGATGTTCGCCGCCGGCCAGAAGGTCGACGTGCAGGGCACCTCGATCGGCAAGGGCTACGCCGGCACCATCAAGCGCCACAACTTCAGTTCGCAGCGCGCCTCGCACGGCAACAGCCGCTCGCACAACGTTCCGGGCTCCATCTCGATGGCCCAGGACCCGGGCCGCGTGTTTCCTGGCAAGAAGATGACCGGTCACATGGGCGACGAAACCGTCACGACTCAGAACCTGGACATCGTGCGCGTCGACGAGGCCCGCCAGCTGCTGCTGGTCAAGGGCGCTGTTCCGGGTGCCAAGAACGGCCATGTGGTCGTGCGCCCGGCCGTCAAGGTCCGCCTGAAGAAGGGAGCCCAGTGATGCAACTCGAGCTCCTGAACGAACAAGGCCAAGCCACCTCCAAGGTGGACGCGCCCGACACCGTGTTCGCACGCGACTACAACGAAGCCCTGGTGCACCAGGTGGTCGTGGCCTATCAGGCCAATGCCCGCCAAGGTACCCGCCAGCAGCTCACGCGTGCCGAAGTTCACCACTCCACCAAGAAGCCGTTCCGCCAGAAGGGCACCGGTCGCGCCCGCGCCGGTATGACGTCTTCTCCCTTGTGGCGCGGGGGTGGTCGGATTTTCCCGAACACGCCCAACGAAAACTTCACCCACAAGGTCAACAAGAAGATGTATCGCGCCGGCATGGCGTCGATCCTCTCCCAGCTGGCCCGTGATGGTCGACTGGCCGTGGTGGATTCGATCAAGGTCGAAGCCCCCAAGACCAAGCTGCTGGCCGCCAAGTTCAAGGCCATGGGCCTGGATTCGGTGCTGGTGATCGCCGACCAGGTGGACGACAACCTCGCGCTGGCCTCGCGCAACCTGGCCAATGTGCTGGTGGTCGAGCCCCGCTACGCCGATCCCCTGTCGCTGGTGCACTACAAGAAGGTGCTGGTGACCAAGGGCGCGATCGAGCAGCTCAAGGAGATGTTCGCATGAGCACCCAGAAGCACGACGAAGGCCGTCTGGCCCAGGTGCTCGTGGCACCGATCATTTCCGAGAAGGCGACCGCCGCAGCCGAGAAGAACAACCAGGTGTTGTTCAAGGTCCTGCGCGACGCTACCAAGCCCGAGATCAAGGCGGCTGTTGAGCTGATGTTCAAGGTCGAAGTCGACAGCGTTCGTACCGTCAACACCAAGGGCAAGACCAAGCGCTTCGGTGGCCGTATCGGCCGCCGTGACCACGTCAAGAAGGCTTATGTCTCCTTGAAGGCCGGTCAGGAGCTCAACTTCTCCGGGGAGGCTGCGTAAATGGCCGTCGTCAAAGTCAAACCCACCTCGCCCGGCCGCCGTGGCGTGGTCAAGGTGGTGCACAAGCACCTGCACAAGGGCGCGCCCGAAGCCTCGCTGCTCGAGCCGCAGAAGCAGAAGTCCGGCCGCAACAACAACGGCCACATCACGATGCGCCACAAGGGCGGTGGTCACAAGCACCACTACCGTGTGGTGGACTTCAAGCGCAACAAGGACGGCATCCCGGCCAAGGTCGAACGCATCGAGTACGACCCCAACCGCACCGCCCACATCGCGCTGCTGTGCTACGCCGACGGCGAGCGCCGCTACATCATCGCCCCGCGCGGCTTGGAAGCTGGCGCCACCGTGATCAGCGGCTCAGAAGCCCCGATCAAGGCCGGCAACACGCTGCCCATCCGCAACATCCCCGTGGGTTCCACCATCCACTGCATCGAGATGTTGCCGGGCAAGGGTGCGCAGATCGCCCGTTCGGCCGGCGCCTCGGTGACGCTGATGGCCCGCGAAGGCACCTACGCGCAGATTCGTCTGCGCTCGGGTGAGGTTCGTCGCGTGCACATCGACTGCCGCGCCACCATCGGTGAAGTGAGCAACGAAGAGCACAGCCTGCGCCAGTACGGCAAGGCCGGCGCGATCCGCTGGAAGGGCATCCGCCCGACCGTGCGTGGCGTGGCCATGAACCCGGTGGACCACCCGCACGGTGGTGGCGAAGGCCGCACCGGCGAGGGCCAGCCTCAGGTGTCGCCGTGGAACACCCTCACCAAGGGCTTCCGCACCCGCTCGAACAAGCGCACGCAGACGTTCATCGTCTCGCGTCGCAAGAAATAAGAGGAGCGCATTAGATGACACGCTCTGCCAAGAAGGGTCCCTTCGTGGACCATCACCTGATGGCCAAGGTCGAGAAGGCCACCGCCACCAAGGACAAGAAGCCCATCAAGACCTGGTCGCGCCGCTCTACGGTGCTGCCCGAGTTCATCGGCCTGACCATTGCCGTGCACAACGGCAAGCAGCACGTGCCCGTGTACGTGTCCGACCAGATGGTCGGCCACAAGCTGGGCGAGTTCGCGCTGACCCGTACGTTCAAGGGTCACCCCGCGGACAAGAAGGCCAAGAAATAAAGGATGACGACCATGGAAACCCGTGCAATCGTCCGCGGTGTGCGCCTGTCGGCCGACAAGGGTCGGCTGGTGGCCGACCTGATCCGCGGCAAGAAGGTGGACCAGGCCCTCAACATCCTGACCTTCACCCAGAAGAAGGCCGCCGGCATCGTCAAGAAGGCGCTCGAGAGCGCCATTGCCAACGCCGAGCACAACGATGGTGCCGACATCGACGAACTGAAGGTCACCTCGATCTATGTGGAGCAGGGCGCCACGCTGAAGCGTTTTTCCGCGCGCGCCAAGGGCCGCGGCAACCGCATCAGCAAGCCCACCTGCCACATCTTCGTGACCGTCGGCAACTGAAGAGGCCTAGAACACTATGGGACAGAAAATCCATCCGACCGGCTTCCGTCTGCCGGTCACCCGTGCCTGGGCCTCGCGTTGGTTCGCCACCAACCGCAACTTCAGCCAGATGCTGGCCGAAGACCTGCAGGTTCGTGACTTCCTCAAGGCCAAGCTCAAGAACGCTGCGGTCTCCCGCATCCTGATTGAGCGCCCCGCCAAGAACGCTCGCATCACCATCTTCTCGGCCCGTCCGGGCGTGGTGATCGGCAAGAAGGGCGAGGACATCGAAAACCTGAAGGCCGAGCTGGGCAAGCGCCTGGGCGTGCCGGTGGCGGTGAACATCGAGGAAGTGCGCAAGCCCGAAATCGACGCCCAACTGATCGCCGACAGCATCACCCAGCAGCTGGAAAAGCGCATCATGTTCCGCCGCGCCATGAAGCGCGCCATGCAGAACGCGATGCGCCTGGGCGCCCAGGGCATCAAGATCATGTCCGCCGGTCGCTTGAACGGCATCGAGATTGCGCGCACCGAGTGGTACCGCGAGGGCCGTGTGCCCCTGCACACCCTCAAGGCCGACATCGACTATGGCTTCAGCGAAGCCAAGACCACCTACGGCGTCATCGGCGTCAAGGTGTGGGTCTACCGTGGCGACAACCTCGGCCGTGGCGAAGCCCCCGGCGCGATGAAGCCCGACGCGGGTGGTGAAGAGGATCGTCGTGGTCGCCGTCCGGGTCGTCCCGGTGGTGCGCCCGGCCGTGGCGAGCGCCGCGATGGTGGCCGTGGTGCCCCTCGTGGTCCCGCCGGTGGTGTGGGTGCTGCCCCCGCCGATGGTTCGGACAAGCCCGCCGGCGCAGCCGACGCCCCCAAGACGCCTGCCGTCAAGCGCGTGCGCAAGGCCGCCGCGCCTGGTGGCGAGGCCTAAGGAGAAACAGACATGCTGCAACCCGCACGTCGCAAGTTCCGCAAGGAACACAAGGGCCGCAACACCGGTGTGGCCACCCGCGGTGCCGCCGTTTCGTTCGGCGAATTCGGCCTGAAGGCCACCGAGCGCGGCCGCATCACCGCCCGCCAGATCGAGGCCGCACGTCGCGCCATTTCGCGCCACATCAAGCGCGGTGGTCGCATCTTCATCCGCATCTTCCCGGACAAGCCGATTTCCCAGAAGCCGGCCGAGGTGCGCATGGGCAACGGTAAGGGCAACCCCGAGTACTACGTCGCCGAGATCACTCCTGGCAAGGTACTCTATGAAATCAACGGTGTGCCCGAGCAGCTCGCCCGCGAAGCGTTCACGCTGGCCGCTGCCAAGCTGCCCCTGCGCTGCACCTTCGTGGCGCGCCAGGTCGGCGCCTAAAGGAGACGAACGATGAAAGCATCCGAACTCCGCGCCAAGGACGTGGCCGCCCTCGAGAAGGAGGTCTCTGACCTGCTCAAGGCCCACTTCGGCCTGCGCATGCAGAAGGCCACCCAGCAACTGAGCAACACCTCGGCCCTGGGCAAGACGCGTCGCGACATTGCGCGCGCCCGCACCATCATCACCGAGAAGCAGAAGGGAGCCGCCAAGTGAGCGAAGCCCAAACCACGGCCGTCAAGGCCAAGGTCGTCCGCACCTTCGTCGGCCGCGTGGTCAGCGACAAGCGCGCCAAGACGGTGACCGTGCTGGTCGAGCGCCGCAACAAGCACGAGCTCTACGGCAAGATCGTGGCCAGCTCGCGCAAGTTCCACGCGCACGACGAGAAGGGCGAATACCACATGGGCGACGTCGTCGAGATCACGGAAAGCCGTCCGATCTCCAAGACCAAGTCCTGGGTCGTTACCCGACTCGTGGAGAAGGCGCGCGAAGTCTGATAGGGTTCGCGCCCTGTTCAAACTCACCTGCGGAGCACACCATGATCAAGGTAGGCGACAAGCTTCCCAACACCACGCTGTTCGAATTCATCGAAGTTGAGGGCAACGGGTGTTCTCTGGGCCCCAACGCCTTCGAGGTCGAGAAGGTCACCAGCGGCAAGACGGTTGCGGTGTTCGCCCTGCCCGGCGCGTTCACGCCCACCTGCTCGGCCAAGCATGTGCCGGGCTTCGTGGAGAAGGCCGATGCCTTCAAGGCGGCCGGCGTGGACGAGATCTGGTGCGTGTCGGTGAACGACGCCTTCGTCATGGGTGCCTGGGGCCGCGATCAGAAGACCGGCGGCAAGGTGCGCATGATGGCCGACGGCTCGGCGGATTTCAGCAAGGCCGTGGGCCTCACGCTGGACCTCACCGCCCGCGGCCTGGGTTTGCGCTCCAACCGCTACTCGATGCTGGTCAAGGACGGCGTGGTCAAGACGCTCAACGTCGAGGGCCCCGGCGAGTTCAAGGTCAGCGACGCCGACACCCTGCTCGCGCAGGCCAAGGCGCTGTAACACCGGTGACCGACGGGACTGCCCCTTGTTGGGGTGGCGCCGGCGGGCACGCTCTTTGACGGCGTGTGAGGGGGCATGACAAACCCCTTGACACGCCGATTGATTCTGCTGCATACTGTGCGGCTTTCCCGAAAAGACATTCGGGTTGACCCTCGGAACACCTGGGGGTGGCATGAGTGTCTTGCAGGTTTTCAGCCCATTCCACGGGCCCAAGACTGACCGGTTGGTCGGTGCAGGTCGAAGTTGTTTCGGCATTGCAGCGGACGAGCGGGTCAAGTTGGGGACTACAAAATGATCCAAATGCAATCGCGGCTTGATGTCGCGGACAACACTGGCGCTAAGTCCGTCATGTGCATCAAGGTGCTCGGCGGCTCCAAGCGGCGTTACGCCGGCATCGGCGACGTGATCAAGGTCAGCATCAAGGAAGCTGCGCCGCGTGGTCGCGTCAAGAAGGGCGAGGTCTACAACGCCGTCGTCGTGCGCACCGCCAAGGGCGTGCGCCGCCAGGATGGCTCGCTGGTGAAGTTTGACGGCAACGCCGCCGTACTGCTCAACGCCAAGCTCGAACCCATCGGCACCCGCATCTTCGGCCCGGTCACCCGTGAACTGCGCTCTGAGCGCTTCATGAAGATCGTGTCGCTGGCCCCGGAAGTGCTCTGAGCACCCCGGGCCGCAAGCGCTAGCGCAAGAGGACAGACATGAACAAGATTCGCAAGGGCGACCAGGTCATCGTGTTGACCGGCCGCGACAAGGGCAAGCGGGGCACCGTCACGCTGCGCGTCGATGAAGACCACATCGTGGTCGAAGGCGTGAACGTGGTGAAGAAGCACGTCAAGCCCAACCCGATGAAGGGCACCACCGGTGGCGTGATCGACAAGACCATGCCCATCCACCAGTCCAACGTGGCCATCTACAACGCGACCACCGGCAAGGCCGATCGCGTGGGCATCAAGGTGCTGGCAGACGGCAAGAAGGCGCGTGTCTTCAAGTCCAGCGGCGAAGAGATCAAGGCCTAAGGCGGCATCATGACCCAAGCTACCCGTTCCCGACTCCAGGATCACTACCAGAGCAAGGTGGTGCCTGAACTGATGAAGAAGTTCGGCTACAAGTCCGTCATGGAAGTGCCGCGCTTCACCAAGATCACGCTGAACATGGGCGTGAGCGAGGCCGTCACCGACAAGAAGGTCATGGACAACGCCGTAGGCGACCTGACCAAGATTGCCGGCCAGAAGCCCGTGGTCACCAAGTCCAAGAAGGCCATCGCTGGCTTCAAGATCCGTGACGGCGTGCCTATCGGCTGCATGGTGACCCTGCGTGGTGTTCGCATGTTCGAATTCCTCGATCGCTTCGTGAACATCTCGCTGCCCCGTGTGCGCGATTTCCGTGGCATCTCGGGTCGTTCCTTCGACGGCCGCGGCAACTACAACATCGGTGTGAAAGAGCAGATCATCTTCCCCGAGATCGAGTACGACAAGATCGACGCGATCCGCGGGATGAACATCTCCATCACCACCACCGCCAAGACCGACGAAGAGTGCAAGGCGCTGCTGGCTGCCTTCCGCTTCCCCTTCAAGAACTGAGGTGCCCTGTGGCCAAAGTCTCTCTCAAGCAACGTGAACTGAAGCGCGAAGCCTTGGTGGCGAAGTTCGCCAAGAAGTACGCCGAGCTGCAGGCCATCGCCAACGATGCCAAGAAGTCCGACGAGGAGCGTTACGCCGCTCGTTTGGCGCTGCAGAAGCTGCCCCGCAATGCCAACCCCACCCGTCTGCGCAACCGCTGCGAACTGACCGGTCGTCCCCGCGGCACGTTCCGCAAGTTCGGCCTGGCCCGCAGCAAGATTCGTGAACTGGCGTTCAAGGGCGACATCCCGGGCGTCATCAAGGCCAGCTGGTAAGCCGGCGCTGGGTCCGATCAGGAGAATTCCACATGAGCATGAGTGATCCCATCGCCGATATGCTGACGCGCATCCGCAATGCGCAGATGGTCGAAAAAGGCGCTGTGACGATGCCGTCTTCCAAGTTGAAGGTGGCCATTGCCCAAGTCCTCAAGGATGAAGGCTACATCGACGGTTTCGCCATCAAGGGCGACACGGGCAAGAGCGAGCTTGAAATCGCGCTGAAGTATTACGCCGGCCGTCCGGTGATCGAGCGCATCGAGCGCGTGAGCCGTCCCGGCCTGCGCATCTACAAGGGCCGCCACGACCTGCCCCAGGTCATGAACGGTCTGGGTGTGGCCATCGTCACCACGCCGCAGGGTGTGATGACGGACCGCAAGGCCCGCGCTGCCGGTATCGGCGGCGAGGTCCTGTGCTACGTCGCTTGATGCAGGGAGGCTGAAAAAATGTCCCGCGTAGGAAAGATGCCGGTGGCCGTCCCCAGTGGAGTGGATGTCCAGGTTTCGGCACAAGAGATTACCGTGAAGGGCGCCCAGGGCACCCTGAAGCAGGCGGCCAATGATCTCGTGGCCGTGAAGGTCGCCAACGGCGCCGTCACCTTTGAGCCCGCCAACGAGACCGCCGAGGCCAACGCCATGAGCGGCACCATGCGCGCCATCGTGGCCAACATGGTCAACGGCGTGAGCAAGGGCTTCGAGCGCAAGCTCACCCTGGTTGGCGTGGGTTTCCGCGCCCAGGCACAAGGCACCAAGCTCAACCTGCAGGTCGGCTTTTCGCATCCCGTGGTCAAGGACATGCCCACCGGCATCAAGGTGGAATGCCCCACGCAGACCGAGATCCTGATCAAGGGCGCTGACCGCCAAGTGGTGGGCCAGATCGCCGCTGAAGTGCGCGCCATCCGGCCGCCCGAGCCCTACAAGGGCAAGGGCATCCGCTACGCCGATGAGCGCGTGGTCCTCAAAGAGACCAAGAAGAAATAAGGAACGGCATCATGACGATGAACAAGAAAGAGCAGCGTCTGCGCCGTGCCCGTCAAACCCGGGCCCGCATCGCCATCCAGGGCGCGGCCCGTCTGACGGTCTTCCGCTCGAATTCGCACATCTACGCCAGCGTGATTTCCGGCTGTGGCACCAAGGTGCTGGCTTCGGCCTCCACCGCCGAGAAGGAAGTGCGCGCCCATTTGGGTACCGCCGGCAAGGGTGGCACCACCGACGCCGCCTCCCTGATCGGCAAGCGCATCGCCGAGAAGGCCAAGGCCGCTGGTGTCGAGCAGGTCGCATTCGACCGCGCCGGCTTTGCCTACCACGG
>JBEAWD010000302.1:0-3091 GCA_041160585.1 Pseudomonadota bacterium
CAACGTCAGCATCACGGTCAAGCTGATTGCCCCGATCGCCATGGAAGAGGGTCTGCGCTTTGCTATTCGCGAAGGCGGCCGTACCGTGGGCGCGGGTGTCGTGGCAAAGATCATTGAGTGACCAGAAACGTAGGGGTATAGCTCAATTGGCAGAGCGTCGGTCTCCAAAACCGAAGGTTGGGGGTTCGATTCCCTCTGCCCCTGCCAAGTCCGGTGCTCGCCACTGACTTGAACTGAAATCCGGCAAGGGGCTCGCCCCAAGCCACGAACAACAGCCCGCAGGCAGCCCAAAAGGCTCGGCGGGCTTCGCCGTCCATACGATGTCCAACGCAACACAAGTCGAAACCGTCTCCACAGGCGCCGACAAGGCCAAGATCGCCGTGGCAGCCCTGCTGCTCATCGGCTCGGTGGCGGCCTTCTACCTGTTGTCCGCTCAGGACATCTGGTTGCGCGTGGCTGCCTTGCTGGCCCTGCTGGCCGCGGCTGTGGGCGTCTTCCTGATCTCTGAGCCGGGCCGCCAGTTCGTGGGCTACGCACGCGAATCGGTCCGTGAAACCAAGAAGGTCGTCTGGCCCACCCGCCAGGAAGCCTTGCAAATGACGGGCTATGTGTTCGCCTTCGTGGTGGTCATGGCCCTGATGTTGTGGCTGACCGACAAGACCCTGGAATGGTTGCTGTACAGCGTCGTCCTGGGCTGGCGCTGATGCGCTTGAGCGCTTGAAGCACCCGCACCCAGGAACGCCACAGAGGAATCCCACATGACCGACACCCCCATCACCACCCCCGCGAACGCCATGCGCTGGTACGTGGTCCATGCCTATTCGGGCATGGAGAAGGCGGTCGAGCGCAATATCCGCGAGCGCATCGAACGCGCGGGCATGCAAGACAAGTTTGGTCGCATCCTGGTGCCGACCGAGGAAGTGGTCGAACTCAAGAACGGCAAAAAGGCTGTCACTGAGCGCCGTTTCTTCCCCGGCTATGTGCTGGTGGAAATGGTGATGGACGACGAGTCCTGGCACTTGGTCAAGCACACCAGCAAGGTCACCGGCTTTGTGGGTGGCGCCAAGAACCGTCCCGCGCCCATCTCGGAAGCCGAGGTGATGAAGATCGTCAACCAGATGCAGGAAGGCATCGAGAAGCCGCGGCCCAAGGTCGAGTGGCAGGTCGGCGAACTGGTGCGCGTCAAGGAAGGCCCGTTCACCGACTTCAACGGTGCGGTGGAGGATGTGAATTACGAAAAGTCGAAGGTTCGCGTGTCGGTCACGATCTTCGGTCGTGCCACGCCCGTGGAACTCGATTTTTCGCAGGTTGAGAAGATCTAAGGTCCGGGGGACCTTAGATCTGCGGAGGACTCGGAGCGAAGCGGAGAGCCGCACGCAAAATCTGAAGCCCGGCCGTACAAGATCCCCATCCCCAACCGCGGCGCGACCCGGCGGTTGACGGATTCAAAGCAACAGGGTCGCACCAACCGAGGAGCTGCGGGGCCAACACCCCAAGGCGCTTGAACTCGAACAGGAGCCAATATGGCAAAGAAGATCGTCGGCTTTATCAAGCTGCAAATCCCGGCCGGCAAGGCCAACCCGTCTCCGCCCGTCGGTCCCGCACTGGGCCAGCGCGGTCTGAACATCATGGAATTCTGCAAGGCGTTCAACGCCCAGACGCAGGGCATGGAGCCCGGTCTGAAGCTGCCCGTGGTGATCACCGCCTACGCTGACAAGTCCTTCACCTTCGTGCTGAAGTCGCCTCCGGCGACCGTGCTGCTGAAGAAGGCCGCCAAGCTCGAAAAGGGCTCGGGCCGTCCGCACCTCGACAAGGTGGGCAAGGTCACCCGCGCCCAACTCGAAGAGATCGCCAAGACCAAGATCAAGGACCTCACGGCGGCTGACATGGACGCCGCTGTCAAGACCATCGCCGGCTCTGCCCGTTCGATGGGCATCATCGTGGAGGGCGTGTAAATGACCAAGCTCACCAAGAAGGCCAAGGCCCTGCAGGGCAAGGTCGACAGCCTGAAGCTGTACAACATCGTTGATGCCATCGGCATCGTCAAGGAATGCGCCACCGCCAAGTTCGATGAGTCCATCGACGTGGCCGTGCAACTGGGCATCGACGCCAAGAAGAGCGACCAGGTCGTTCGTGGCGCCGTCGTGCTGCCCAACGGCACCGGCAAGACCAAGCGCGTGGCCGTGTTCGCCCAGGGCGCCAAGGCCGAAGAAGCCAAGGCCGCCGGCGCCGATGTCGTCGGCATGGAAGACCTGGCCGAGCGCGTGAAGGCTGGCGACATGCCCTTTGACGTGGTCATCGCCTCGCCCGACACCATGCGCATCGTGGGTACCCTGGGCCAGATCCTGGGCCCCCGTGGCCTGATGCCCAACCCCAAGGTCGGCACCGTTACCCCCGACGTGGCCGGTGCCGTGCGCAACGCCAAGGCGGGTCAGGTGCAGTTCCGCGTCGACAAGGCCGGCATCATCCACAGCACCATCGGCCGTCGTTCCTTCGACAACGACAAGTTGGTGGGCAACCTCAGCGCCCTGTTGGATGCGCTGAACAAGGCAAAGCCCGCATCGAGCAAGGGCGTTTACCTGCGCAAGTTGGCGGTGTCTTCGACCATGGGCGTGGGCGCCCGTGTGGACATCTCCTCGGTGGCGCAGGCCCCGCAGGCTTGATCGGTTTGTGAAGAACACGGGTGGCGCGCGAGTCTGGCGCACCGCCCGAATGAATTGGTGGGCTGTCGCGGCCCGCGTGTCCGAAGCGGCCTTGTGCCGCCAAGGCCGTCAGGAAGCGGCAGGTCATCCAAGACCGTTGGCGGGGGCGCAGCCCCCTTAATGCGAACCCAAGCCGAAAGGTGAAGGCCAGCGCCAACGCAGATGGCGGTCCCGCTGAATGGGCGACGAATCGGCTGCAAGGCCGGTTCGCCAACCGTACAGAAGGTCGCTGATTCCGGTGCCCCAAGCCCAAACGCAAGGGGCGTTAAGTGAGGAGTAGACCTTGAGTCTCAATCGCAACGAGAAAGCAGCCGTCGTTTCGGATGTGTCCGCGCAAGCCGCGCGTTCACAGACGCTGGCGTTGGCCGAGTACCGTGGCCTCACCGTCG
>JBEAWD010000030.1:0-12134 GCA_041160585.1 Pseudomonadota bacterium
CCCATGAACGACCCGCACCCCCATTCGCCTCACCGGCCACCCACCCAAGCTGGCCAGCCGCCAGCCAGGACCGAAGCCTCCCTCTCAGGACGGCGCCGGTGGTTGGGGGCAGCCGCCGTGGGCTTGACGGCCGCCGCGGCCGGCTTCTGGTGGCAGGGTCGCGGGCCGGGAAAGGGGGCGCCGGAGCTGGCCCAGCTGAGGGGGCCTGCCAGCGGTCAGGCCACATCCAGCCCTGCCCGACTGGGCGAAGACTTCTGGGCGCTGAGCCTGCCCCAGCCTTCCGGCGAGTCTCTCGCGCTCAACACGCTTCGTGGCCGCCCCCTGTTGATCAACTTCTGGGCCACCTGGTGTCCGCCATGTGTCCGCGAAATGCCACTTTTGGACCAGTTTTATCGACAGTACGAGCCAAAAGGCCTACAAATGCTGGGAATTGCTGTCGATGGACTCCAGCCGGTGAAGGGCTTCATGGCGCGCAGCCCGGTGGGTTTTGCCATTGGCTTGGCAGGCGCCGACGGCTCGGGCCTGGCCCGCACCTTGGGCAATACGGGCGGCGGACTGCCCTTCACCGTCTTGGCCGACGCCAATGGTGCAATCGTCAGGCAACAGATGGGGGAGCTGCAGCGCAGCCAGCTCGATGAGTGGGCCAAGGCCCTGGGTCTCGCCCCTTAAGAGGCGCCAAATCCCCCCATCTACCCTCATCGCCGTCCATCACGTGATGAACGGCAGTCAAGATGCATCAAATTGAGCACGTCAAGCGATTTTTTTGAGGACAACCCGGCCACGCCCGGTCAAGATCGGGCCTGACTGGCCTACACTTCCCCACTCACCAGCGCGCGGAATTGCCGCCAATTGAATACAGATGTTTGGTAGTTGGGCCGTGATCCACTCACGGTCGCAACTGCCAGCCGGGAGGCCCCATGGACCTGCGAAAACTGAAGACCCTGATCGACCTCGTTTCTGAATCCAACATCTCTGAGCTTGAGATCACGGAAGCCGAAGGCAAGGTCCGCATCGTCAAGGCCGGCGCATCGGCCGTGGCGATGCCGGCGATGGTGGCCGCGCCGGTGGTGGCCGCCGCCGCACCGGCGGCCATCGCGCCGGCTACCGCCGCCGAGCCCACCCCCGCAGCCGCACCGGCCGAGCCCGCAGGACATGCGGTGAAGTCACCCATGGTGGGCACCTTCTACCGGGCCGCCAGCCCGGGCGCCAAGCCCTTTGCCGAGGTGGGCCAGCAGGTCAAGGAAGGCCAGGCCATCTGCATCATCGAAGCCATGAAGATCATGAACGAGATCGAAGCCGACAAGTCCGGCACGATCACGCAGATCCTGTGCGAAAACGGCCAGGCGGTCGAGTTCGGGCAGCCCCTGTTGATCATCGAATAAACGCGAGGTGGGGCCCGAAGCGGCTCCATGGGCATGTTCAAGAAAATTCTCATCGCCAACCGCGGGGAAATCGCCCTTCGGATCCAGCGCGCCTGCAAGGAAATGGGCATCCGCTCGGTGGTCGTCTACTCCGAGGCTGACCGTGACGCCAAATATGTGAAGCTCGCCGACGAGGCCGTGTGCATCGGCCCGGCACCCTCGGCACAGAGCTACCTCAATATGCCGGCCATCATCTCCACCGCGGAAGTGACCGACGCGGAGGCCATCCATCCGGGCTACGGCTTCCTGTCGGAAAACGCCGACTTTGCCGAGCGGGTGGAAAAGAGCGGGTTCGTGTTCATCGGGCCTACGCCCGAGAGCATCCGGATCATGGGTGACAAGGTCTCGGCCAAGCAGGCCATGATCAAGAGCGGCGTGCCCTGCGTGCCCGGTTCACCCGAAGCCCTGCCCGAAGATCCCAAGGAGATCATCCGCATCGCCCGCTCGATCGGCTATCCGGTGATCATCAAGGCCGCCGGCGGCGGCGGCGGCCGTGGCATGCGCGTGGTGCACACCGAAGCCGCTCTGCTGCACGCGGTGCAGACCACCCGCAGCGAAGCGGGTGCGGCCTTTGGCAACCCGGCGGTCTACATGGAGAAGTTCCTGGAGAACCCGCGTCACATCGAGATCCAGGTCCTGGCCGACGGACACAAGAACGCCGTGTGGCTGGGTGAGCGCGACTGCTCCATGCAGCGCCGCCACCAGAAGATCATCGAGGAGGCCCCTGCACCGGGCATCCCGCGCCGGGTGATCGAAAAGATAGGCGACCGATGCGCCGCAGCCTGCAAAAAGATCGGCTACCGGGGCGCCGGCACCTTCGAGTTCCTCTACGAGAACGGGGAGTTCTACTTCATCGAGATGAACACCCGCGTGCAGGTGGAGCATCCGGTCACCGAGCTCGTCACCGGCATCGACATCGTGCAGATGCAGATTCGCGTAGCCGCCGGGCAGAAGCTGCCCTTCTCCCAGCGCAACATCGAGATGCGTGGGCATGCCATCGAGTGCCGCATCAACGCAGAAGACCCCTACAAGTTCACGCCCTCGCCTGGCCGCATCACCATGTGGCATCCGCCGGGCGGCCCGGGCGTGCGGGTGGACTCTCACGTCTACACCAACTATTTCGTGCCGCCGAACTACGACTCCATGATCGGCAAGCTGATCTGCCACGGTGACACGCGTGATCAGGCACTGGCCCGCATGCGCACCGCCCTGTCGGAAACCCTGGTCGACGGCATCCAGACCAACATTCCGCTGCACCGTGAACTGATGGCCGACGCCAAGTTCATCGAGGGTGGCACCAGCATCCACTACCTGGAGCATTGGCTGCAGGGGCATCGTCGCTGATGGCCCTCACCGAACTCGCGCTGAGTGCGCCAGCGCACTTGGTGGAAGACCTTTCCGACGTGCTGGTCGGCGAACTCGACGCGGTGTCGGTGTCGGTGGAAGATGCCGACGCCGACACGCAGTCCGAGCAGGCCCTGTTCGGGGAGCCCGGTATGCCAGCACCCGCTGCGGCCTGGAACCGTTCCGTACTGAAGGCCGCCTTCGAGACCGAGGAAGCCGCCACGCAGGCCGCCACGCTCCTGATGGCGCAGGACTGGACGGCAGGCATGCGGGTGGATGCGATCCAGCCGGTGCCCGAAGCGGATTGGGTGCGGCTGACGCAGGCCCAGTTCGAGCCGGTCTCGATCACCGACACCTTTTGGGTGGTGCCCACTTGGCACGAACCGCCGGCGCAAGCCAAGCAAGTGATCCGGCTCGACCCGGGCATGGCATTCGGTACCGGCACACACCCCACCACGCGCATGTGCCTTCGCTGGATGGCCACCCGACCCTCCGAACTGCAGCGCAGCTGGCGCCGCATGCTGGACTACGGCTGCGGCTCGGGCATTCTGGCCATCGGCGCCGGGCTTTGCGGCGCGCACGATATCGACGCGGTGGACATCGACCCCGCCGCGGTGCAAGCCACGGTCGACAACGCCAAGGCCAATGGGGTGGCGGTTCAGGCCAGCCTGCCCGATGCCGCGCAGGGTGAGTACCCACTCGTGGTGGCCAACATCCTGGCCACACCCCTGAAACTGCTGGCACCACTCCTGTGCGGCCATGTCATGCCGGGTGGCCACCTGGTGCTGGCGGGCATTCTGGCGAGACAGGCTGAAGAGCTCAAGGCCGCCTATGCCCCGTGGATGTCGCTGACGGTGAGTGACGAAGAGGACGGCTGGATCCTGATGACCGCGCAGCGCAGCGCCGGGTCCACGCCCCCTGCCATGGCATGATTCGACGATGAGCCTGGCCGCCCGCTGCAACCACTGCCACACCGTCTTTCGCATCACCGGTGCGCAATTGACGGTAGCCCAGGGTTGGGTGCGATGCGGAGGCTGCTCGCAGGTGTTCGACGCCGCCGCCAATTTGGTGACCCCCAGCGGTCAGCCTCTGGAGGTGCCCACGGTCACCACACAGGATGTGCCGCCTGCCTCGGCAGCCGAGACCGAGGCCGCGCCCCAACCCCAGGCACCTGCACCCCACGCGACGGTCCCAGCGCCGGTCCCAGCGCCGATCCCAGCGTCACAAGCCCCGGCGCCAGTCTTCCAGCCGATGCCCGACATCGACCTCACCCTGCCCGACTTGGGGGCGATGAAGACCGAGCCCGCGTGGGCGCCAGCGCCCCCGCCTGCGGCCACTGGCACAGCAACTGCCCAAACGACCGCCCCTCCGGCCACCGCTGCCACCGCTGCCACCGCTGCCACCGCTGCCACCGCTGCCCAGGCTTCCCCGGCGCCTGCGCCGTCCAGGGCCACCGGCCTCGGGCTGGGCCTGCTTCTGCTGCTGACACTGTGCCTGCTGCTGACCTATGCCGCGCGCGGCCACATCGCGCAGGCTTGGCCGGCCGCGCGCCCGGTGGTGGTGCAGGCTTGCCAGGCCTTGGGCTGCCAACTGCCGCCTGTGCGCCAACTGCAAGCGCTGCGCCTGCAGGGCAGTAGCCTGTCGCGCGACGATACCTCGGGGCATCACCAACTGCGCGTTCAGCTTCTGAACACGGGCGATGCGCCGCTGCACATGCCAGCCTTTGACTTCAGCTTGGTCGATGCACAGGGTGAGGTGCTGGCGCGCCGCATGATCGACGCTGCCGAATTGCAGCCGGCACTGAAGCAGCTTGACCCTGGCGTTGACACAGCGCTCACCCTCACCCTGGACCTGAAAGCGCTCGAGCCTGCGGCCATCGGCAGTTTCCGCGTGCAGCCCTTCTACCCCTGACCCACGCGGTTCGGGCCTGCCCTTGTGGCCCGGAACCCCTTCACGACACTACCCGAACCGGAGCTTTTCCATGCCTGCCCTGATCTGCGGCTCACTGGCCTTCGACACCATCACGAACTTCCACGGCCGCTTTGCGCAACAGATCCTGCCCGAACAGATGCACATCCTCAATGTGTCTTTCCTGGTGCCCACGTTGCGGCGCGAGTACGGTGGGTGCGCGGGCAACATCGCCTACACCCACAAGGCACTTGGTGGAGAGCCCATCGTCATGGCCACCCTGGGCTCTGACGGGCACGACTACCGGGCCCGTCTGGAAGGACTGGGCATGGACCTGAGTTGCGTGCGCAGCATCGACCACAACTACACCGCTCAGGCCATCATCATCACGGATGAGTCGAACAACCAGATCACCGCCTTCCACCCCGGGGCCATGGGCGAGGCGCACCTGACGCCTGTGCCCACCCACCGGCAGGACATCCGCCTGGCCATCATCGCCCCCGACGGACGCGACGCGATGATGGTGCACGCCCAGCAGCTGCACGCCGCGGGCATCCCCTTCATTTTCGACCCTGGCCAGGGCCTGCCGATGTTCAACGGCGATGAACTCAAGGCCTTCGTGCAGCAGGCCAGCTGGGTGGCGGTGAACGACTACGAGGCGCGCATGCTGTCTGAGCGTACCGGACAAAGCATTGAAGCACTGTCGCGTTCTCACCTTCGCGGCGTGGTGGTGACCTTGGGCGCCGAAGGTTGTGAGGTGTGGATCCAGGGCACGCGCACGCACGTACCGGGCCATCAGGCCACGGCTATCGTCGACCCCACCGGCTGCGGCGACGCCTTCCGCGCCGCGCTGCTCTACGGCCTGGAGCGCGACTGGCCGCTGCAGCGCTGCGTGGAATTGGGCAACCGCATCGGTGCGATCAAGATTGCACACCGGGGTGGGCAGAACCACCCGGTGGATCGGGTGGCTTTGGGATTGAACTGAGGCTGGGCCTCAACCGAACAAGCCCGGCGCCTGCTCCGGCCCCACGCCGTCATCGGCATAGAAGCAAGTGGGGCACACCGCGCGGTAGCGCTCGTTGCCGCCGATCTCCACCTGCTCGCCTTCCATGACGCGGCGGCCCTGCGCATCGATGCGCATGTTCATCGAGGCCTTGCGTCCGCAGGCGCAGATGGTCTTCATTTCCTCAAGGTCATCGGCCAGCGTGAGCAGGGTGATCGCGCCCGGAAATCCATCGCCCCGAAAGTCGCTGCGCAGGCCGAAACAGATCACCGGAACATCCTCGCGGTGGGCCATGCGGTGCAGTTGCCGCACCTGTTCCGAAGTCAGGAACTGGGCCTCGTCGATCAGCACGCAGGCAATGCCGGCGGGCAGCCCAGCGCGGCGAAAGACCGTTTCCGGCCCGAAGGTGTCCACAGCCTTATGCAGCCCCAGCCGCGAACCGATCACGCCGCTGCCGCTGCGGCTGTCGTGCGCGGCGGTGTACAGGGCCACCTGCATGCCCCGCTCGCCATAGTTGTAGGCCGCCTGCAGCAAGGCGGTCGACTTGCCCGCGTTCATCGCGGCGTATCGGAAGTAGAGCTTGGCCATCAGCAGCGCACTATAGAGGGCTGGTGCGCGCCAACACATCCCGAAGGATGAGCGGGTCGTGTGCCAGGGCCACATGAGGCCGCCCAGGCACGGCCACCGCGCGCGCGCCGGGCAGGGTAGCGGTGCTGGCGGGAAAGACGATGTTGTCGCATACGCTCCAGTAGCAGGTGAAGCGTGAGCGGCGCTCGGCCGACTCGCGCTGACCGAGTTCCACCACGAAGGGGCTGAGCAGCTGCATCTGACGGGCGGCTGTGGACTGCGCCAGCATCGCCAAGGCCGTGCCATGGTGCGGCGTGCCGATGGTGATCACCTCGTGCTGCAAGGCCGCAGCATCGGGCTGCTGCGCCAGCCAACTGCGGATGACCAAGCCGCCCATGCTGTGCCCCACGAGCAAGGGCGCCACGCCGGTGGCTTGCATCAACTCTTCGCATGCCTGCGTCAGGCCTTGTGCCTGCAGTGCCACATCGCCAAAGGGTGGCTCCAAGGTGACGGCCACAAAGGGCACACCGGCCTGCCGAAGCTGCCGCATCCAGGGGTTCCAAAAACCTCGGTTGCACACGAAACCATGCACCAGCAGAACTCCCCGGCGGCCCTGCGCATCGTTGGTCAGGTTATCGGGTAAGTTATCAGGCTCACGCCGATACGCCCAAGGCTGTCGCCAGGCAAAGGTCTGCAGCGAGGCCACCACCTCCTGCACCCAGGCGCCGCACCAGGTGAGCAGGCTGGGATAGGGTTCGATCGGCCCGCCACCCCCGAAGGGCCGACGCGCACCATCGCGGCGCGCCGCCCATGCGGCCCAAGCGGTCTCCAGTGCCAGAAACGGTGCCTGCGGCATGGCCAGCAGCAGGGCGCAGGCGGCCACACCGGGCCGGCCCCGTTGCAGCCAATCGGCGGCCCAGGCCAAGCAAAGGGCGGCCCACACCAAGGTGATCACCTGCTGCAGCCGCGCATTGCTCATCGCGTGATTGTGTCAGTCCTCACACCACGTGCACTGGCGATCAGGCCCGCTGTCCCGCTGACCTTCGATTCCTCTGAAAAGGCCGAACACCTCGGCCGGTTCAGGTTCCGCAGAACGTTCGGTGTCGGGCCGCCACATCGGGCGGTGCTGCGCGGGCGTAGGCCGCGGTGTCTGGGCCTTCATCGAAGGGTCGACGCACGGCGGCCAGCAGCTGCCTAAAGGGCCCGTCATCGCCTTCGTCACTGGCCGCGGAAAGCGCATGCTCCACCTGGTGGTTGCGCGGCACAAGCACGGGGTTGTGTCGGCGCAGGGCCTGCACATCCGGCGCTGCGCCCGCCGAACGGGCCAGCTGATGCCAACGATCCCGCCACGCCCGTACTGACGCCTGCCCAGCCTGCCCAGCCTGCCATAACAGGGGCAGCGCCGAACCAGCCTCATCCGGTGCGAGGTCCAACAGGCTGCGCCAGCCCAGCGTGTGGTCCACACGGTGTTGGTGCAGCAACTGTTGCCAAGCTTGGGCACAGTCGCGCACATCTGTATCCGCAACGGCCGGCGAGAACCCCAACTTGCCCCGCCACACCCGCACCATGGCCGCGTCGAAGGCTGCATCAAATGACACCACCGCGTCACGGGCAGCGGCAAAGCGTGCCTCTTCATCGCCCGTCATCACCGGCAAAAGGGCCTCGGCCAGGCGCGCCAGATTCCATTGCGCGATGCCGGGCTGCCGGCCATAGGCATAGCGCCCATGGTGATCAATGGAGCTGTAGACCGTATCGGGGTCGTGCGCCTCCATGAAGGCACAGGGCCCGAAGTCGATGCTCTGTCCCGAGATGCTCATGTTGTCGGTGTTCATCACGCCGTGGATGAATCCGATGCCCATCCACTGCGCCACCAGCGCCGCCTGGCGCTGCACCACGGCCATCAGCAGGGCCAGGGCTGCATCCCCACTGGCGCCATCCCACTGAGCGGGCGACGGTGCATGGCGGGCCACCGCATAGTCCAGCAGGCGTTTGAGCCGAAGCGTGTCACCCCTGGCCGCAAAGAATTCGAAGGTGCCCACGCGCAGGTGGCTGTCGGCCACCCGCGTGAGCACAGCACCAGGCAGGGCCCGATCGCGCTGCACCACATCGCCCGTGGCCACCACCGCCAGGGCGCGGGTGCTGGGGATGCCCAGGGCATGCAGGGCTTCGCCGATCAGCACCTCACGCAGCATCGGGCCTACTGCAGCCTTGCCGTCGCCCCCGCGTGAAAACGGGGTACGCCCCGAGCCCTTGAAGGCGATGTCACGCCGACGGCCCTGCGTATCCAGCACCTCGCCCAGCAGCAGTGCGCGCCCATCGCCCAGCTGAGGGGAAAAGCCGCCGAACTGGTGGCCCGCGTAAGCCTGCGCAATGGGCTGCGCGCCTGGCGGAATCAGCTGGCCACTGAACACCGCCTCTCGCTTGTCCTGCTCCCACTGCAGCAGACCACCACCGAGTTCTGCGGCCAGTTCGGCGTTGAAGAAGCGCTCGCGGGGGCGCGGCGCGGCCGCCGCCTGCCAGGGCACGAAGGCGCCCTCCAACTCTCGGGCGTAGCTGTTGTCGAATTGCATGGGGCGATTGTGCGGTCACATTGGCGCCTCACGCCGGAGGTCGACCTGCGTCCTGTCCAGGCCGCAGGTATGGCCATGGAGCAGATCCTGCGCTTTGTCGGCGGAAGGCGCCCGTGTCGGGCTTTACGGGCGCACTTCGTACACGCCCAGCTTGCGGTGCAGCGGCGCTTCGTCGGCGATGAACAGGAACGCGGCATCGGTGGTCGATCGGTTGCTCAGCGTCACAGCTTCGTAGCCAGGCGCGCAGCAGGTGTCGGCTTCGGCAAGCTGGAATCGCTGGTCCACGATCTGCGCATCCACGGCGCCTTCGATCAGATGAAAGACCTGGGCCGGTGAACGGGCCGGCAGCTTCAGCGTCTGTCCTGGGCGCAGCATGATCGCGCCGAAGCCCAGGTTGTTCTGCACGTCGCGTCCCGTGTCGGGGTTCACATAGGTCACCTGAACGGCCTGCAGCTCAGGCTGGCTTTGGGCCAGGGCCAGCAGGGCGGCGCGCGTGTCTTTCCAGGGGTAGCGCAGCATCGGATAGGCCTCACGACCACGCTCAAACCAGGGCGTGGGCACGATGCCACCGGCCGCGTATGCCTGATCACCGCGCCCAGGCTTGACTGTCTGGCGTTGCCCCTCCTCGGAGTACGACACCTCGCCGTAGACCATCAGCGGCAAGTCCAACACGTCGAGCCACACCACCGGCTCATCACCGGTGTGCCCATGCTCGTGCCACTGTCCGGTTGGCGTGAGGATCAGGTCACCGCGCTCCATCGGGCACTGCTCGCCATTCACGGTGGTGGTGGCGCCGCGCCCTTCCACGATCATGCGCACCGCATTGGGCGTGTGCCGGTGCGCCGGCGCCCACTCCTTGGGCAGCAGCAGTTGCATGCCCAGGTACAGCGCGGGGCTGACCTTCATGTTGTCCAGGCCGTGGCCGGGGTTGGCCAGCACCAGCACGCGGCGCTCGGCTTTCTCCATGGGCGTGAGCTCACCGGCGCGCATCAGCAAGGGGCGCAGGGTGGCGTAAGGCCAGTGCACCGGGCGCGTATTGCGGCTGGGCACCCCGGGCGGCAGCAGCGCGCGCAGGTTGGGCCACAGTGGCACCAGGTTCAGGCGCGTGAGTTCATCGCGGTAGTCCTGCGGCAGGTCTTCGAGTCGTCCCAGTGCGTGCATCGTGCGTCCCCTCTTGAATTCAGTGGCGCGGCCTGCTCAGCCCTGCTGCAGGCAGTTGCCCACGTTCCAGCCGTACAGCCATTCAATAGCATCGTAGAAGCGTTCCTGGCTGCGGCCTCTCCACAAGGAATTGCGGACCAGTCGTTCCACACCGGCTGCATGGTAGAGCCGACCCATCTCGCGACCCGACAGCACGATGCGCGCCGTGCGGGCCACGCGGTTGTGTTGGTAGAGCTGCAGGGCCGAATCCCAATCGTGGTTGCAGGCCTTGAGCGCTTCACCCAGCGTCACTGCATCTTCCATCGCCATGCAGGCGCCTTGGGCCATGTACTGCGTGGTCGGGTGTGCCGCATCGCCCAGCAGCGTGGCCCGGCCGAACACCCAGTTGCCGATGGGCTCACGGTCGGCGGTGGCCCAGCGCTTCCAGGTCTTGGGCAGTTCGATGAGCTGACGCGCCTTTTGGCTGATGCCCTGAAAGTAGCTCTCCACCTCTTCCTTGCTGCCGTCGGTGACGCCCCACTGTTCCTGCTGGCGACTGTGGAAGGTGACGACCACGTTGTACTGCTCACCCCCGCGCAGCGGGTAGTGCACCAGGTGGCACTTCGGGCCGGCCCACAGGCTGGCCGCATTCCAGCGCAGGTTCTCAGGGAAGTCGGCCTTGTCGACCACGGCGCGGTAGACCACATGGCCCGTGACGCGCGGCGGGTCGTTCACATACTGCTCGCGCACCACGGACTTTCCGCCATCTGCACCGATCAGCGCCTGACCTGTCCAACGCTGGCCGTTCTGGTCGATCGCGGTGACGGTCTGGGTCGCCTCATCCTGCTCGACGCGCTGCACGCGGATGTTCGTGTGAAAGGTGACGCGACCGCTTTCCTGCGCACCCTCGAGCAGTGAAAGGTGCACATCGGCTCGGTGGATCACCGCATAAGGGTTACCGAAGCGTTGGCGAAAGGCCTCTCCGGTTTCAATCCGGCCGACTAGGGACTCGTCAATAGCATCATGCATCACCATGCATTCGGTGTAGACCGCACGGCTGCGGGCCTTGTCGCCCACGCCCAGAGCGTCGAAGGCATGGAAGGCGTTGGGGCCGAGCTGGATGCCCGCGCCGATCTCGCCGATCTCCGGGGCCTGCTCAAGTACCGTGACCGTGTAGCCCTGGCGAACCAGCGCCAGCGCGGCGGCCAGGCCACCGATGCCGCCGCCGGCCACGATGACGGGCATGTCCTGTTGGGGTTTGCTCATTGCCGTCTCCGCTTCGTTTTCTAATGATAAGTATACTGACGAAAAGTGTAGTGATAGCATTTCAGGCAGCCATGAGGGTGAACCCTTGCCTCCCGGTGCAATGATGGGCCAGAGCAAATCCAATTCCCACCCAGTCGAACTCGACGACCTCCCCGGTCACCACATCCGGCGGCTGCAACAGATTGCCGTGGCGCTGTTTCTTCAGGAGACCGAGGCCTTCAACCTCACGCCAGTGCAATACGCCGCACTCAAGGGTGTAGCTGCTGCGCCCGGAATCGATCAACGCACCTTGGCCCGCACGATCGGTCTGGACACCTCCACCACCGGGGGTGTTCTGGACCGCCTGGAAGCTCGCGGCCTGCTGCAGCGCAACGCCAACCCGGATGACCGACGCGTGCGTCTGTTGACCATCACGTCAGAAGGCAACCAGATGCTCAGGCAAATCACACCGGCCATGTTGCGTGCGCAAGAGCGCATCCTGGAGCCTCTGCCCGCAAGCGAGCGCAAGCAGTTCATGCGCATGCTGCGCACGGTGGTGGAGTCCAACAATGCGCTCAGCCGCGCGCCCAGCGAGGCCTGAGACACTGGGCTGACGGCCGCTGTCGGTGCTGCAAACACTGCTGGTGCTGCTGGTACTGCTTCCAGCCGTGCCCACCTTGGCCGAAGCCTGTCGCCCGCTGAAATCGAAAAGCAGGCGGCCATCAAGAGCAAGGTCTACAGCGAGCTGATCGCGCTCAAGAGCATCAGCTTGGATTGAGCGTCCGGGCGAAAGCGCATCATCAGGTGGTCGACTCAAGCCGGTAGTGCAGCACCACCTGGCGCTTACCACCGGCCTCGATGACCAGTTCGTGGGATAGCTGTGCGCCCAACTTCTCCACGGCCCGACGAGACCGAAGGTTCCCGCTCCCGATGTGG
>JBEAWD010000034.1:0-22208 GCA_041160585.1 Pseudomonadota bacterium
CCAACAGCCCAACTTTGATGATCGCCGAACGGGCGGCGGCCTGGATCGCACAGGGGGGCTGAGGCGGCCAGGGAAAACCCGGTGACCCGCCATCCAGGGCTTGATTACATTCCAATCCGACTCGCCCGCCCGGGTTTCTCGATGAAGCTCAGGCGGCCGGAGGTCGAGGAGACACAATAGAGATGCCGTCCACCCACCCGGTGGCGGCACCGGCAGCCCGATCCGGGCGGCCAATCGGCAAGAGGCGTCGGCACACCCGGCGCCTTTTGTCTTTTGGTGCCGACCCATGCAACCCCACGCACGCACGACCCCGCCATGCCCGACCTGATGCTCGTGGCGCTGGCCTCGCTCATGGCCGGCTTCGTCGACGCCATCATCGGCGGGGGCGGACTCGTCCTCCTGCCGGCGATGTTCAGCGTGTACCCGCAGCTGGCGCCGGCCCAGCTTCTGGGCACCAACAAGGCCGCCGCCGTGTGGGGCACCGCACTGGCCACCCTGCAGTACGCCCGGCGGGTGCAGATGCCCTGGGGCGCCGTGCTGCCGGCCCTGCCTGCGGCCTTGGCCGGCAGTGCCCTGGGCGCTTGGGTGGTCACGCAGATCGACCCGAGTGGCCTGAAGAAGGCCTTGCCGGTGTTGCTGGCCCTGGTGCTGGGCTACACCCTGATGCGCAAGGACCTGGGGCAGCAGCACGCCCCACGATGGGCCGGCCGTCGACAGGCTGCCGCGGCCGCCGGCATCGGCCTGGTGGTGGGCTTCTACGACGGCGTCTTTGGCCCAGGCACGGGCAGCTTCTTCGTGTTCGCGATGGTGCGCCTGCTGGGTTGGGACTTCCTTCATGCCTCGGCAGGGGCCAAGCTGCTGAACACGGCCACCAACAGCTCGGCCCTGGTGCTGTTCGCCCTGGCCGGTCATGTGTGGTGGCACCTGGCCGCCGTGCTGGCCGTGGCCAACATGGCCGGCAGCCTGCTGGGCACGCACCTGGCCCTGCGCCATGGCTCGGCGCTGATTCGCCGCTTCTTCATCGGCGTGGTCTCGCTGCTGATCCTCAAGACGGGCTACGATGCCTGGATCGCGTGATGCCCCTCTACGGAAAGCCCCTCGATGAACGCACCTGAACGCCTCACCTTCCTCGAGCCCGCCAGCCTTCAAGGCTTTGCCGATGAACGATGGGACCAGGCCATCGTGCCGGCCCTTTGCGACTACATCGCCATTCCCGCCAAGAGCCCGATGTTCGACGCGCAATGGGCGCAGCAGGGGCTGCTCGAAAAGGTCGCGCGTGACGCCGCGGCCTGGGTGGAATCGCGCAAGGTCGACGGCCTGAAGCTGGAGATCATCCGCATCGAAGGCCGCACGCCGGTGATCTTCTTCGAGGTGCCCGCCCGCGGCCAAAACGCCAGTGGGCAAACCGTGCTGATGTATGGCCACTTGGACAAGCAGCCCGAGTTCAACGGCTGGCGCAGCGACCTCGGGCCCTGGACGCCCAAGCTGGAAGACGGCAAGCTCTACGGCCGAGGCGGTGCGGACGACGGCTACGCGGTGTACGCGGCCATCACGGCGCTGGAAGCGCTCGACCGCCAGGGCGCCGCGCGTCCGCGCGTGGTGGGCCTGATCGAGACCTGCGAGGAAAGCGGCTCGTACGACCTGCCGGCCTACATCGAGGCACTCAAGCCCAGGCTGGGCGATGTGAGCCTGGTGGTGTGCATGGACTCGGGCGCGGGCAACTACGAACAGTTGTGGCTGACCACCAGCCTGCGCGGCATGGTCTCGGGCGTGCTCAAGGTGGAGATCCTCAGCGAGGGCATCCACTCAGGCGACGCCAGTGGCCTGGTTCCGTCCTCGTTTCGCATCCTGCGCCAGGTGCTTGACCGCCTCGAAGACGCCCGTACCGGCCATCTGCTGCCCGAGGGCTTCCACTGCGACATCCCCGCCGAGCGCGTCGCGCAGGCCCAAGCCACCGCCGGCATCCTGGGCGATGAGGTGTGGAAGCGCTTCCCATGGGCCTGCGGCGCAGACGGCACAGCCGCCCTGCCCACCACGACCGACCCGGTGCAGGCCCTGCTCAACCGCACCTGGCGGCCTACGCTCAGCGTGGTGGGTGCCGATGGCTTCCCTGAACTCAAGAACGCCGGCAATGTGTTGCGGCCCTACACCGCCTTCAAGCTCAGCCTGCGCCTACCCCCCCTGGTGGACGGCAACGCGGCGGCCCTGCGGCTGAAGGCCTTGCTGGAAGACAACGCCCCCTACAACGCCCGCGTGACCTTCACCCCCGATGGCCGCGCCGGTGCCTTCGGAGCCTCGGGCTGGAACGCGCCGGAGATCGCACCCTGGCTCATGAAGGCGCTGGACGGCGCCTCTCGCGCGCACTACGGTGCGCCGGTGGGCTTCATCGGCCAGGGTGGAACGATTCCGCTCATGAGCATGCTGCAAAAGGGCTTTCCCCAGGCGCAGATGATGGTGTGCGGGGTGCTTGGGCCCAAGAGCAACGCCCATGGCCCCAATGAATTCCTGCACGTGCCCTATGCCAAGCGCCTGACGGCGTCGGTGGCGCAAGTGATCGCAGCGCACCCCTGAGGCGGATCGCCGCGTCCGCCGCTCAGGGCCACGGCCCTCAGCGCAGCGTGTAGCCCTGCTCCAGGGCGAAGCCCGACAGCGGTTCGATCAGCGGCAGCAGAGGTGCCAGCTCGCGGTAGCGCAGCACCACCTTGGTGGCATAGGCGAAGAAGCGCGGCAGATCCTTGGCATAGTGGGCCTTGCCGTCTCGGTGCTTGAGGCGGCAGAAGATGCCCAAGACCTTGAGGTGGCGCTGCAGGCCCATCCACTCGAGGGCGCGCCAGAACTCACCGAAATCATCCTGCACCGGCAGGCCGGCGGCACGTGCTTGCTGCCAGTAGCGCACGGCCCAGTCGATCTCGCGTTCCTCATCCCAGCTGATGAAGGCATCGCGCAGCATCGAGGCCACGTCATAGGTGATGGGGCCGCGCACGGCGTCCTGGAAATCGAGGATGCCCAAGCGGTCACCGCACACCATCAGGTTGCGTGGCATCCAGTCGCGGTGCACGGCCACAGTGGGTTGGGCCAAGGCGCTGTCGATCAGGCGCTGCGTGACGCGGTCCCAGGCCTGGCGCTGGCCCTCGCTCCATACCTGCCCGAATTCACGGCCGGCGCACCATTCGGGGAAAAGCTCCAACTCGCGGCGCAAGAGCGCCTGGTCGTAGGCGGGCCAGCCACTCGGGTCCATCGCCGACTGCCACTGAACCAGGGCCTGTCCCACGCGGCGCATCATTGCGTCGGCACCGTCGGCTGGCGCGGCCGATGCAGTAGGGGCGGCTGGTGCCGGCGCGGCCGTCTGGGCAGCCTGTGCCCGCTGCAACAGCGGCAGCAGCAGCCCCTGCCCCAGGTCGCTGAGCAGCAGGAAGCCTTGCGCCTCGTCGGCGGCCAGCACCTGCGGGCCGTGCAGACCGGCGGCCTGCATCTGATGGGCCAGCCGCACGAAGGGTCGCACATCTTCCAACGGCGGCGGCGCATCCATCACGATGGCGCTGCCGGACGCGCCCTGACGAAGGCGCAGGTAGCGTCGGAAGCTGGCATCGGCCGATGCCGGCTGCAGCGTATGGGGGTGCAGGTCAAAGGCGCCGACCAGCGCGCCCAACCACTGTTGGAAGGCGGCTTGGCGCGCGGGATCGGACCAGGTGACGGCCGCCGAAGTGCTACTGGGATCGCTCATGTCGAGGTCGCTAAACTCGCTCGATTCTAGTGATGAGACCGAGCCCTCCCCTCCTGCCCGAACGGGCCTTGGCCCTGCCTGTGCGGGTGGCAGTGCTCTGGGCCATCGGCCTGTGCGCAAGCCCGTGGGTCGAGGCCCAAGCGCCCAAGGCCGCTGCCCAGGCCCGCGAGCCCGTGGTGGTGCAGGCCCAATCGCTTGAAGGCGTTGCCGACGGCATCACGAAGGCCCAGGGCGAGGTGCGCTTGGGCCAGGGGCGGCTTCGCATGGACGCACCCGAGTTGCGCTACGACGCCTCAGCTCGCATGGTGTACCTGGCCGGTGGGGTCGTGCGTTGGGCGCGCGAGCGCGACCGCCTGCAAGGTGATTCGGGCGAGTTCGACCTGGACCGGTCCACTGGCGAGTTCCGTCAGCCCTTCTTTTTCTTTGGCCAGTCCATGGCCGGTGGCAGCGGCTCGGTGCTGCGCTTTCTCGATGCGCAGCGCATGGAGATTCGCGATGCGCGGCTGACGAGCTGCCTGGCCGATGAGGCGGGGCGCCCCATGCGCGAGGCGGGCGCACGCCCGGGCACAGCACGGGTACCGGCTGCCCTGGCACCCCTGTCGGGCGAGCCGGGTCAGGCGCTTGCGCAATTGGCCGGCGCTGATGCCCTGACCGCGCCGCCGCGCGCCGAAACCGCACCCGGCTGGGAGGTGCGCAGCCCGCGCGTACGGCTGGACTTCGAGCGTGAGGAAGGCGTGGCCGAGAACGCGCAGGTGCGTTTTCTGGGGGTGCCGCTGGCGGTGTTGCCGCGGCTGAGCTTTCCCTTGGGAGAGGCGCGGCGCAGCGGGTGGCTGCCCCCCACGGCACGCGCGGACACGCGCAGCGGCTTCGAGGTAAGCGCGCCCTACTACCTGAACCTTGCCCCCCATTACGACGCCACCGTGACGCCAATCGTGGCCACCCGGCGGGGGCCCGGGGTGGAATTGGAGTTTCGGCAAATGGGGCAGGTGCAGGCCGGTCTGGTGCAGCTGCACCACATACCGCAGGACCAGGCGCTCGAACGGTCGCGCAGTGCCCTGTACTGGCAACAGGTGTGGAAGGCTGCGGGGGTTCAGCTCAAGACCGAGGGTCTGCGCGTGTCAGACGACGACTACTGGAAGGACTTTGCCCACACGCAGACTTTCCAGCGGCGCAGCTTCAGTGTGGTGGACATGGCCGACGGGCTGACCGCCGAGCGCACGCAGGCCAATCTGCAGCCCCGCCTGTTGGCGCAGTCCGCCCAGGCCGAACGGCCCTGGCAATGGGGTGCGGCCTCGGGCATGGCCTATGCGCGCGTGCAGCACTGGCAGGTGCTGCAGGGTACCAACCCCAATGGCGCCTTCGTGTCCCCATACCAACGCAGCCCCCAGGTGGGCGTGAATGCACAGGCCCTGACCTGGGGGGGCCTGGACCTGGCGCTGGAAACAGAAGTCAACCGCTTCACGCGGCCCGACATGGCGCTGGACCTGGCGCCGCAGTTGCGCAACGGCCAGCGCTGGCACGCCCTGGCCAGTGTGAGCCGGCCGTGGATCGGCGCAGCCGGTTGGGTGATCCCCAAGCTGACGCTGAACACGGCCAGTTACCGGCTGGATGCTCCCGCGGTGCCCATCGGTGCGGTGGACCTCAGCGGTGAGGCCATTTCGCGCACCATCCCCACCCTCAGTGTGGACGGCGGACTCAACTTCGAGCAGCGTTGGCGCCTGTGGGCACGCAACCTCGTGCAGACGCTGGAGCCGCGCGTGGTGTACGTGAACACGCCCATGCGTGACCAGCGCAAGCTGCCCAACTTTGACGCCGCCCCCAAGGAATTCAACAGCACCTCGATCTTCAGTGAGAACGCGTTTTCCGGCATCGACCGTGTGTCGGACGCGCATCAGGTCACGATGGGCATGACCACGCGTTCGCTGGATGCGGCCAGTGGCGCCGAACTCGTGCGAGGCTCCATCGCGCAGCGGGTGCAGTTCCGCGACCAGACCACCACGCCGGCGGGCAGCGTGTCCAACCAGCGGCTGTCGGATGTACTGCTGGCGGCCACGGTCGGCCTGAGCCCACTGTGGGGCGTGGACAGCACCGTGCAGTACAGCCCTGACCTGGGCCGCACCACCCGATCGGTGCTGACCCTGCGCTATCAACCGGCCCTGAACACCACGGTGCTGGCCTCGTACCGGTACGCGCGCGACCTGGCCGAAACCGTGGAACTGCGGGCCAACTGGCCGCTGTACCGACGCCTGACGGCCGCCGTCGGCGGCAGCCAGGACTGCACGCTGCTGGTGACCGGGGCATCGCGGCTGAACTACAACACGCGCGAGAGCCGCCTGGCCGACAGCCTGCTCGGCCTGGAAGCCGACGCCGGCTGCTGGATCATGCGGCTGGGTGTGCAGCGGCAGTCCACTGGCGTGACCGAAGTGGTCACGCGGCTGATCTTTCAGCTCGAACTCTCGGGCCTGACACGCTCCAGGGCCAACCCACTGCGCTTCTGAAAGCCCCCCCGGCGCCGCATGCACGACAATACGGACACCATGAATCATCGGTTGAACGCAGGCCGCTCGGCCCCCATGGCCGCTTCGGCCCCTTCGGCCCCTTTGCTGGCCTCCCCGGCGCCGGCGCGCCGCTGGCTGGGCCTCGCGCTGTGGTGTGGGCTTGCCATCCTGGGCAGCGCCGCATGGGCACAGCCAGCCGTCAAGGCCCGCATGGCCGACTACATCGTGGCGGTGGTCAATCAGGAATCCGTCACCGCCTACGAGGTGCGCCAACGTGTGCAGCGCCTCGTGGCCGAGGGTCAGCGCACGGGCGCGCCGCTGCCCGACAGCGCGACCCTTGAACGCGAGGTGCTGGATTCGCTGATCGACGAACGCGCCATCCTCAGCCAGGCACGCGAAGGCGGCATCCGGGTGGACGACGGTGATGTGGACCGTGCGCTGGCCAACATCGCCGCTCAGAACCAGATCTCGGTGGTGACCCTGCGCGACCGCATGGTGGCCGAGGGCATGGATTTCAACCGGTTTCGCGCCAACGTGCGCGAGCAGATCATCGTGGAGCGCATGCGAGAACGCGAGGTGTCGCAGCGCGTTCGCATCACCGACACCGAGGTGGAGGACTACCTCGAAAAGCAGCGCGGACAGCGCGCCGGCGAGGTGGAATACAACATCGCGCAGATCCTGATCACGGTGCCCGAGGGGGCGTCGGCCGCCGTGGTGTCGGAGCGACGCGCTGTGGCCGATGCGGCCATGGCCCGGGTGCGCGGCGGCGAAGACTTCGCCACGGTGGCCAAGGCGGTGTCGCAAGACGCCAACCGTGAACGGGGGGGCGAGATTGGATCCCGCCCAGCCGACCGGCTTCCCGATCTGTTCCTGGAGACCGTGCGGCCCCTGAGCGCCGGCAGCATTGCGCCGTCTGTGGTGCGAAGCGGGGCGGGCTTCCACATCCTGAAGCTCGTCGAGCGTCGCGACGCGGCAGCCTTTCGCGTGACCCAAACACGTGCCCGGCACATCCTGCTTCGGGTCAGCGATGCCAGCAACCGCGATGCGGCAGTGCGGCAGATGCGCGAATGGCGCGGCCAGATCGAACGCGGCGCGCGCCGCTTTGAGGACATTGCGCGCGAGCGCTCAGAGGACGGCAGCGCGTCCTCGGGTGGGGACCTGGGCTGGGCCTCGCCGGGGCAGTTCGTTCCCGAGTTCGAACAGGCGATGAACCCGCTTCCACCCGGCGGCCTGTCCGAGCCGGTGGTCTCGCGCTTTGGCGTGCACCTGATCCAAGTGGTGGAACGCCGTGAAGTGGCCCTGGACAACAAGCAGCTTCGCGATCAGGCGCGCGCGGCCCTGCGCGAGCAGAAGTTCGAGGAAGCCTACGGCGAATGGCTCAAGGAGATGCGCTCACGCGCCTATATCGAGCGCCGCGAGGCGCCGCAGCTCTGAGCTGAATGGCGCACATCGCACGCAAGCGCTTCGGCCAGCACTTCCTGGCCGATGAGGGCGTGATCGGCGACATCGTGCGGGCCATCGCGCCCGCGCCGGGCCAGGCCCTGGTGGAGATCGGCCCCGGATTGGGTGCGCTCACCGCGCCGCTGCTGCAGCGCTGCAAGGCGCTCACCGTCATCGAGCTCGATCGCGACCTGGCCGCCCGACTGCGCAAGCGGGAGGGCTTGACGGTGGTGGAGTCCGATGTGCTCAAGGTGGACTTCGGGGCGCTGGCCGATGCAGCCGGGCAATCGCTTCGCGTGGTGGGCAACCTGCCCTACAACATCTCCACGCCCATCCTGTTTGCGCTGCTGCCTTGGGCGCACCGCATCGCCGATCAGCACTTCATGCTGCAAAAGGAAGTGGTGGACCGCATGGCCGCACGGCCCCAGACCGGCGACTATGGCCGCCTGTCGGTGATGCTGCAGTGGCGCTACGAGGTGGAGCCGCTGTTGGAGGTGCCGCCTGAAGCCTTCGACCCGCCGCCTCGGGTGGATTCCACCGTGGTGCGGCTGGTGCCGCGCCCGGATGCGGCACCCGTGGATGCCGCATTGTTCGAGGAGATGGTGCAGGTGGCGTTTTCTCAACGCCGCAAGCTGCTGCGCCACACCCTGGGACGCTGGCTGCAGGCGCGGGCCGATGACGTTGACTTCGACCTTCAGCGGCGCGCCGAGGAGGTGCCGGTGGCCGAGTACGTGGCCCTGGCGCTGGGCCTCAGGCCGCGTTGAGCCACATCGCCGTGTCGAAGGCGCTGCTCATCATCGGCATGTTGGCGCTGAAGGTGGGGCCGGTGGCGGTCTTGGCCGCGGGCTTGACCTTCGCCTCGGGAATGGGGGCAGGCGTTTCGGCGACCTTGTCCCAAGCGGTGTTGTCCGAGTGGGACACCGCAAAGGAGTAGAAGCAGCGGAACGGGATCTTGCGCTCAGCCCAGAAATCGGCCGCATCTCGGAACACATCGAGCAGCTGCTCGCGGGCCTCACGGTCGAATCCCCGGTTGTCGGGCAATTGCTCGAGCACCACCACGAAGCCACGCTGCGAGCCGGCCTTGTTCACGGTGTCGGTCATGCAGTCATACAGGGCGTCGAGGTTCTTGCCGAAATGCGACGGAAACAAGAAGGCCTGGGCGATCTGCTCGAGCACCTCCTGCTTGGACTGGGCATCGGTGACGTTCGCGTACAGAAAGTGGTGCCCGGCGTCCTGCGCGGCGCGCATCAGGTCGTCCACCCGGTAGGCCCGGATGGCCTGCACGATGTTGGGACGGACGGTCTGCAGCAACATGTTCTTCTTCCTCAGGAAAACTTCAGCCAAAGAGCGACTCGGTGATCACGGGGTGATGCGGGCAAAGCTCGCATAGTGATCGGCCGTGTAGTAACAGACTTCAGGGCGTACCGGTGGTTCCCCGCCGCACACGATGCGCCGAGCGCCGCGATTCTTCGCCTTTGGGGTCTCCACCGTGTATTCACGGTAGAAGCCCCGCGGCTTGCCGGGCAACAGGCGTTCGCGGTTGCCGAACACCGTGCCGTCCTTGTCGTAGGGGAAGGGCCCACCCGACAGGATCAGCCGATGCGTGTCGCGGGCTTCGGGCGGCAAGGCCTGAAGGCTGACCGCGGGCAAGTCGAAGGCCGCGTCTGGCTTGGCTTGGACGGGCGCTGTGGCCGCCAGGCCCAAAACCAGACCCATCGCCGTTGCCCAAGCCCCTAAGCGCCGGCCACCAGACCGGTGAAAAGTCTGCTGGGCCGCCGATGGTTCGACGGTCGAAAACACGGGATAACCCTTAATCTGTTCGGCGAAATGATATCGGAGGCGGCTCAAAACGACAAGTCATGACCCTGCCTCAATCCGAAAATTAAGGTTATCAGTGTTCGCTCACTTACCTTTCAGGCCTCTGCTCAACAGCAAAGCACCAGTTTGGTGCTACCGAATGGCATTGGCATCGGCCACCGTCAAGGCGGTCAGGTTCACGATGCGACGCACCGTGGCCGAGGGCGTCAGGATGTGAACCGGCTTGGCCGCGCCCAGCAGCACCGGGCCGATGGCGATGCCCCCTCCTGCCGCTGTCTTGAGGAGGTTGTAGGCAATGTTGGCGGCATCGATGTTGGGCAGGACCAGCAGGTTGGCCTCCCCGGTCAGCGTGGTGCGGGGCATGAGGGCCTGACGCGCGGCCGCATCCAGGGCCAGGTCACCGTGCATCTCGCCATCCACCTCCAGCCAAGGCGCCTGCTCACGCAGCAGCGACAAGGTGCGGCGCATCTTGACCGCCGAGGGGTGGTCGCTCGTGCCGAAGTTCGAATGGCTGAGCAGGGCCGCCTTGGGCTGCACGCCGAAGCGGCGCATCTCCTCGGCGGCCATGGCGGTGATCTCGCACAGCTCTTCGGGCGTGGGGTCGTCGTTGACGTGGGTGTCCACCAGGAACACCTGACGGCCCGGCAGCATCAGGCCGTTCATGCAGGCATAGACCGGTACGTCCTGCGGGGTGGCCAGGCTGCCGCCCTTGCGACGGCCGATCACCTGGTTGATGTAGTACAGGTGTTGCTGCGTGGTGCCCCATGTGCCGCACAGCATGCCGTCAACAAAGCCCTTGTGCAGCATCATGGCGCCGATCAGCGTCAGGCGCCGGCGCATCTCGATCTTGGCCATCTGCACCGTGATGCCCTTGCGATCGGTCATCGCGTGGTAGGTCTGCCAGAAGTCGCGGTAACGGTGGTCGTTCTCGACGTTGACGACCTCATAGTCGCGCCCTTCCTTCAGGCGAAGGCCGAACTTCTCGATGCGCTGGGCGATCACGGTCGGTCGACCGATCAAGGTGGGGCGGGCCAGGCCTTCATCCACCACCACCTGCGCGGCGCGCAAGACGCGCTCTTCCTCGCCTTCGGCATAGGCCACGTGCTTGTTCTTGGCGCGCTTGGCGATATTGAAGATAGGCTTCATCATGGTGCCGGAGGCGTACACGAAGGCCTGTAGCTTTTCGCGGTAGGCGTCGAAATCCTTGATCGGGCGGCGCGCAACGCCGGAGTCCGCTGCCGCCTTGGCCACCGCCGGAGCAATCTTCATCATCAGCCGCGGGTCGAAGGGCTTGGGGATGAGGTACTCGGGCCCGAAGCTCAGCGTGGCGCCAGCGTAGGCGGCGGCCACCACTTCACTCTGCTCGGCCTGTGCCAGTTCGGCGATGGCATGAACCGCGGCGATCTCCATCTCCACCGTGATGGTGGTGGCGCCGCTGTCCAGCGCGCCGCGGAAGATGTAGGGGAAGCACAGGACGTTGTTGACCTGGTTCGGGTAGTCGGTGCGCCCAGTCGCCATGATGGCGTCATCGCGCACGGCCTTGACCTCGTCGGGCATGATTTCCGGCGTGGGATTGGCCAGGGCGAAGATCAGCGGCGTGGCGGCCATCTTGGCCACCATCTCGGGCTTGAGCACCCCACCGGCCGACAGGCCCAGGAAGGCATCGGCGCCTTCGATCACCTCGGCCAGGGTGCGCAGGTTCGTGGCCTGCGCGAACTCGGCCTTGTCGGGATCCATCAGTTCGGTGCGGCCCTTGTAGACCACGCCGGCCAGATCGGTGACCCAAATGTTCTCGCGCGGCAGGCCCAGCTTGACCAGCAGGCCCAGGCAGGCCAAGGCGGCTGCACCGGCACCCGAGACCACCAGCTTGACCTTCTTGATGTCCTTGCCGATGACCTTCAGCCCGTTGAGGAAGGCCGCGCCCACGACGATGGCGGTGCCATGCTGGTCGTCGTGGAAGACAGGAATCTTCATGCGCTCGCGCAGCTGGCGCTCCACATAGAAGCAATCGGGCGCCTTGATGTCCTCGAGGTTCACGCCGCCGAAGGTGGGCTCGAGCGCAGCGATGATGTCCACCAGCTTGTCGAGGTTCTTCTCATTGACCTCGATGTCAAAGACATCGATGCCGGCGAACTTCTTGAACAGGACGCCCTTGCCTTCCATCACGGGCTTGGCCGCCAGAGGACCGATATCACCCAGGCCCAACACGGCGGTGCCGTTGGTGATCACGGCCACCAGGTTGCCGCGCGAGGTGTAGCGAAAGGCGTTGTCGGGGTCGGCGACGATTTCCTCGCAAGCCGCGGCCACGCCGGGCGAATAGGCCAGGGCCAGATCGCGCTGGTTGACGAGTTGCTTGGTGGCGGCGATGGCCACCTTTCCTGGGGTCGGGAACTCGTGATATTCGAGTGCCGCGCGGCGCAGCTCGGCGCGCTTTTCTTCTGGAGTGGGCATGGCGGGTCCTGCTGGAGGCCCGCCTGTGCGCGGGCATCGCCGGATTGTGCACCTGCGGGGCGGCTGCGGCCTTCGGTTTGTGCGGATCTTGGGTCGAGGGCAGCTGGACCATACTGGGAAGGTGACTCCCAAGCCGCACGACGCCGGTCGCATCGAAGCGCACCTCAGCGCCCACCACGACCCCCGCCCGGGCGCAATGGCCGTGCCCGCAGGCGGCCTGCGCCGCTGGCTGTTGTGGAGCACCCTGGTGGGTTTGCTCGTGGTGGGGCAGACACTGCTGGTGGCGCTGACCCTGCGCTATGAGGACAGCCGTGCCATGGAACGCGCCGAAGGCGTGGCCGCATCGGTCGCGCAGGACGTACGACGCTTGGCAATGCAGCGGCTGCAGCCGATCCAGGGCCTGCGATGGTCGGCCCCTTCCAGCGAATGGACAGAGCGCGCGCGGGCTTTGTTGGCCAGTACGCCCGAGGTGGCCCGCCTGGAGCGGCGCGATGTGCAGGGACGCCTGGTGAGTGCCGTGGACAGCCCCTTGGACCAGCCCTTGTTCGGCCTGAAGTCGCGCGAGCTGCTTCGCATCGACAGCGACCAGGCCTGCGCCTCGGCCCTGAGCACCCTGAGCCCTCAGTTTTCCCGTTCCTACTTCGTGCCCATGCCGGGCGGGGCGGGTATGGAGGTGGTGGATGCGTGCCTACCCGAGCAGGAAGCTGGACGGGTGTCGGGCTATTCGGTGGCCACGCTGCCGCTGGTCTACCTGCTTGAGGCGGTGGCACCCAAGGACAACCGGTACGAAATCACCTTCATCGAAGCCGATGGTGCGCGCTTGGCCCGCCACGGCGCGGCGCGCGGTCTTGGGCTCTACGTGGCGCGCCGCCCCTTGGACTTGCCAGGCGTGGCGCTGGAGCTGAAGGTGAACGACACCCTGGGGCGACCTGGCCTGCTGCCCAATGTGACCACCGCGCTGGTGTTGAGCCTGTCCATCGCGTTGGCGGTGGTGGTGGGGCTGTTGCTGCGCGACATGCGCCGGCGCAGCGCAGCCGAACAGGCGCTGGCCGAATCGCTGGCCTTTCGAAAGGCGATGGAGGATTCCCTCAACACGGGGCTGAGGGCGCGCGACCTGGATGGCCGCATCACGTATGTGAACCCCGCCTTCTGCAGCATGGTGGGATTTTCTGCCGCTCAACTGATCGGCAGCGGGGGGCTCAACGGTGCGCTGCCGCCGTACTGGCCCCCCGAGCGTGTCGAGGAGTACAGCCGCCGACAGTCGACACGGCGCCTGCCCTCGCCGGGGCTGGTATCGACGCCGGCATCCGCCCAGGCATCCACCATGGCCGGGGCGGCAGCCGCGTCGGCCACGGGGGATTTCGCCTCCACGCCCGCCGAGGGCCTGCCGGCCACACTGCAGGGGTTTGAGACCGTGTTCATGCGCGCCAACGGCGAGCGCTTCCCCGTGATGATCTATGAAGCCCCCTTGGTGGACGGCGAGGGCCGGCAGACCGGTTGGATGAGCGCGGTGCTGGACGTCAGTGAACGCCAGCGCAACGAAGAGGTGTCGCGCCAACAACAGGAACGCCTGCAGGCCACGGCGCGTTTGGCCACCATGGGTGAAATGGCCTCGCTGCTCAGCCACGAACTCAACCAGCCCTTGGCTGCGATCGCCAGCTACGCCAGCGGATGTCAGAACCTGCTGCGAGACCCCGATGAACACACCCTTTCCATGCTGCGTGAGGCCGTCACGCGCATGGGCGAGCAGGCCGAGCGGGCCGGTCGCGTCATCAAGAGCGTGCACGACTTCGTCAGGCGGCGTGAGCAGCAGCGTGAGGCCATTGCCGTGCGAGCGCTGCTCGAAGGCGTGCTGCCCCTGGTGCGCCTGCAGGCCCGCAAGAGCGGCACGCGGGTGGAGGTGCATGAGGACCCGCCCGGCCTGAAGGTTCAGGTGGATCGGACCATGCTGGAGCAGGTGCTGCTGAACCTGACGAGGAACGGCATCCAGGCGATGGGGCCCGACACACCGCTGCCCGAGCGGGTACTGCAGTTGAGGGTGAGCCGCCTGGAGCCCGCGCGGGTGCAGTTCGAGGTGCACGACCGTGGGCCGGGCATCGAGCCCGACGTGGCGGCACGGCTGTTCACGCCCTTTTTCACCACCCGCGCCGATGGCATGGGCCTGGGTCTGAGCCTGTGCCGCACGGTAGTGGAACAGCATGGCGGAACCCTGGAGCATGATGTGCCCGAACCTGGCACGCCGCGCCCGGGCTGCTGTTTTCGCTTCACCGTGCCCAGGGCGGGCGGGTGATACTTCGCCACGCGTCTTCCGCCTTGCTTGCACCCGATGAACATCGCCCCCAACGCCATCACCAGCCTGGGCCTGCCCATGGTGTACCTGGTCGATGACGAAGACGTGGTGCGTGATGCACTGGCTTGGCTGCTGCGCAGCCGGCGGCTGCTCAGTGAAGGATTCACGAGTGCCGAGGCCTTCGAGGCCCATCTGCCGGCGGCAGCGGCAGACGTGGCCGATTGGCCACGCAGCCCCTCGTGCCTGCTGTTGGATGTGCGCATGCCCGGCATGAGTGGCCCGGAGCTGTTCGAACGTTTGGCTGCTCGCCACCTGCTGGATCGCCTGCCGGTGATCTTTCTCACCGGGCATGGTGACGTGCCCACCGCCGTGGCGGCGGTCAAGCGCGGCGCCTTCGATTTCGTGGAGAAGCCGTTTTCGGACAACGCCCTGGTGGACCGCATCGAGCAGGCCCTGGCGCACAGCGCAAAGGCCCTCCTGGCCCTGCGCGAGGCGCAGCAGCTGCGCACGTCGCTGAATGAGCTGACCGAGCGTGAGCGCGAGGTGATGCGGCTGGTGATGGCCGGCCTGCCCAACAAGCTCATCGCCGATGAACTGAACATCTCGGTGCGCACGGTCGAGGTTCACCGATCCCGCGTGTTCGACAAGATGGACGTGAAGTCGGCCGTCGAACTGGTGAACCTGATGAACGCAAACCCCCAGTTGTCGGTGGAGCTCGGTGGCGATGGCCCTGGGTGAATTCGAACTGATCGAGCGGATCCTGCGGCGGCCCCAGGACGGCCAGCGTGGCCGCGTGGCATTGGGCGGTGGAGACGACTGCGCCTTGCTGCAGGTTCAAGCCGGCGAGCAGTGGGCCGTGAGCACGGACACCTTGGTCGAAGGCCGCCATTTCCTGTCCACGGTCGACCCTGTCCGTCTGGGGCACAAGGCCTTGGCCGTCAACCTCAGCGACCTCGCGGCCTGCGGCGCGCAACCCCAGGCCTGCACGCTGAACCTGACCCTGCCCCAGGCCGACGAGGCGTGGCTGCGCGGCTTTGCCCGCGGTTTCTTCGCCCTGGCCGACGGGCACGGCATCGTGCTGGCCGGCGGGGACACCACGGGTGGCCCGCTGAGTATCACCGTGACGGTGATGGGCACGGTGCCTGCGGGGGCAGCCCTGCTGCGCTCGGCTGCGCGAGCCGGTGACGAGTTGTGGGTCAGCCACCCGGCAGGAAGCGACCAGGGCATCGGCGACGCGCGGCTGGCCCTGGAGGTCTTCAGGGGCCGTGCAAGCCTGCCGCAAGAGGGGTTCGAGGCGGTTCGCCTTCGGATGGAGCAACCTCAGCCGCGCGTGGCCCTGGGACTGGCCGTGCGGGGCCTGGCCAACGCGGCCATCGATCTCAGCGATGGCTTGGTGGGCGACCTGCGGCATGTGCTCAAGGCCAGCGGCGTGGGTGCGAGGCTGTGGTGGTCGGCCTTGCCGCGCAGCCCCTGGGTGGCTGCACAAGGCCAGGACCTACAGCGCGAGTGCCTGCTGGCGGGCGGTGACGACTATGAGCTGCTGCTCAGTGCACCGGCAGGGTGCCGCAGCGAACTGATGCGCCGCGCGCAGGACTGTGGCGTGGGCCTGAGCCGGATCGGGCGCGTGGTGGAGGGCGAGGGGATTCTGGTGTTTGACGACGAGGCCGCCGACGCGGTCAGCCCAGCCGGCCACCGGGGCGCTTGGCCCGCCAGCGCACTGCCCCAAGGCTTCGACCATTTCCGTCGTGGCGACGATGGGCAGCGGCCGGGGGCCTCGGACGAGAAGGCTGGGGGCCCGACTTGAGCGACACCTCGCAACCCAGCGCTGTGGCGGGCGGTCGGCGCCCGACAGCAGGCTTCATGTTGGGCCACCCTGCGCGCTGGATCGCCCTGGGGATGGGCAGCGGCCTGTCGCCCCTGGCGCCAGGCACGGTGGGCACGCTGTGGTCATGGGTCAGCTTCCTGGTCTTGGAGCCCTTCCTGGACGACGTGCAGTGGATGCTGCTGATCGCCGCCGGCATAGGCTTGGGGGTCTGGGCCTGCACCCGCACGGCGCGTGAATTGGCCTTGTCGGACCCCTCTTGCATCGTGTGGGATGAGATCGTGGCCTTCTGGATCGTGCTGCTGATGATCCAACCCTCTACCGGGTGGGAGCAGGCCGCAGCCTTCGCGATGTTCCGCTTCTTCGACGCGGTCAAGCCCCCGCCCGTGAACTGGGCCGACCAGCTGTTCAAACCTCGATCGGCCACACCCATCGGTTGGCTGCAGGGCTGGGGCATCCTGTTCGATGACCTGGTGGCGGCGTTCTGCGTGGTGCTGCTGTGGGCGCTGTGGTGGTTCTGATGGGGTTTGAGGTGGCAAGGGGACGGTGATGCAGGACAGAAGCACCGATGAACTGGTGGCCCAGGTGGCCAAGGCCCTGAGTGCGCGCGCTTGGGTCATGGCCACCGCCGAGAGCTGCACCGGTGGCCTGATTGCCGCACGCTGCACCGACCTGGCGGGCTCGAGCGCCTGGTTCGACCGCGGCTTCGTGACCTACAGCAACGAAGCCAAGACGGAATTGCTGGGCGTGCCCGCCGAGGCCATCGCACGCGAGGGCGCGGTGAGCGCTACCGTGGCGCAGGCCATGGCCGAGGGCGCACTTCGCCGCTCGCATGCCCAAATTGCCGTGGCGGTCACCGGCATCGCCGGCCCCGGTGGGGCGGTGCCGGGCAAGCCGGTGGGCACAGTGTGGTTGGGTTGGGCGGTGCGGGCCCCCATCGGGACAAGTGAAAAAAACGGAACAAGCGGTGCAAACGAAACATGCGGCACCCAGCTGTTGCAACTCCAGGGTGACCGTGCAGCCGTTCGGCAGGCCACGGTGGAGGCGGCCTTGAGGCAGGTGCTGGCACTGGCCAGGGCCTGAAGAGCCGCGACACAACGCGGCGGGTGTGGCGCGGGCAGGCTCAGCGCGAACCCAACTCCTCCCAACGCTCCAGGGCCTTCATCAGCTCATCCTCGATGGCCGCACTGCGTTCGCTGAGCGCAGTGGCGCGGGCCCGGTCGGTGCTGAACAGGCTACCGTCGGCCAGCAGGTCGGCGATGGTGCGCTGTTCGGTTTCGAGTTGGTCGATCAGGCCGGGCAGGGCCTCGAGTTCACGCTGCTCCTTGTAGCCGAGCTTGCGCCGAACCGGTGGGGGTGAAGCGGAGGATGAACCGGCGGGTGAGGCCATGGGCGCGGCCACAACGGATCGGCCTGGTGGCGGGCCAGCCGACGATGAGGCCGCCTGAACGGCGCGCGCGCGGTCGCGCTGCAGGATCCAGTCTTCGATGCCGCCCTCGTACTCGCGCCACAGGCCGGGCTGACCGCCCTGTGCGGGGTCGCCTTCCCAGGCGATGGTGCTGGTCACCACGGCGTCGACGAAGCGCCGGTCGTGGCTCACGAGAAACACCGTGCCCCGGTACTGCTGCAGCAACTCCTCGAGCAACTCCAGCGTGTCGATGTCCAGGTCGTTGGTGGGTTCGTCCAGCACCAGCACATTGGCGGGCAGGGCGAACAACCGAGCCAGCAGCAAGCGGTTGCGCTCGCCACCGGACAAGGTGCGCACCGGGCTGTTGGCGCGTTCGGGTGCGAACAAGAAGTCGCCCAGGTAGCCCATGACATGCTTGCGGGTGCCGTTGATCTCGATCCACTCGCTGCCTGGGCTGATGGTGTCGGCCAGGGTGGCGTCCAGGTCCAGCCCGGCGCGCATCTGGTCGAAGTAGGCCACCTGCAGCTGCGTGCCGCGCCGAATGCGGCCCTCGGTGGGTTCGGCCTGCCCCAAGATGAGCCGCAGGAGGCTGGTCTTGCCCGCCCCGTTGGGGCCGATCAGGCCCACCTTGTCGCCGCGCAGGATGGTGGAAGAAAAGCGCCTGACCAACCAGGCTTGGTCCGGGCCATGGCGCAGGCTGACGTCCTGAAGTTCGGCCACGATCTTGCCGCTGGGCGCACCCGAGTCGAGCTCCAGCCTGACCTGCCCGAGCTGCTCACGGCGCTGCGCACGCTGCTGCCGCAGGGCCTGCAGCCGCGCCACGCGGGACACGCTGCGGGTACGCCGCGCCTCCACGCCTTTTCGGATCCACACCTCTTCCTGCGCCAGCAGTTTGTCGGCGCGGGCGTTGGCCAGGGCCTGGGCATCCAGTTCCCGCTCGCGTGCCTGTTCAAAGGCCGAGTACGCACCGGGGTAGCTGCGCAGCACGCCGCGGTCGAGCTCGACGATGCGGCTGGCCACGGCGTCGATGAAGGCGCGGTCGTGGGAGATGAAGACCAGCGCGCCACGCCAGTCCTTCAGCAGGTCCTGCAACCACTCGATGGCGTCCAGATCGAGGTGGTTGGTGGGCTCGTCGAGCAGGAGCACATCGGGCTTGGACACCAAGGCCTGTGCCAGGGCCACCCGCTTGCGGGTACCGCCGGACAGCCTGGCCACCGAGGCATCGGCCTGGAGATGCAGGCGCTGCAGGGCTTCCTGCACGCGGGCTTCCCAGGCCCATCCGTCCAAAGCCTCGATGCGATGGTGCAGTTGATCCAAGGTGTGGTTGAAGTCGGCCTGCGCAAGCGCCGAGCCCTCGCCTGGATGGCCCTGCAGCAGCGCATCGTATTGCCGGCGAAGGCTGAGTACCTCACCCAGGCCCAGGCCCACGGCCTCGAACACGCTGCAGTTCTCGGGGAACTCGGGCTCCTGAGCGACGTACACGCGCCGCAGCCCCTGCTGGACTTGGATGTCCCCGTCATCGGGCGCATCCAGGCCCGCCAAGATCTTGAGCAGGGACGACTTGCCCGCACCGTTACGGCCGATGAGCGCCACGCATTCGGTCGACTCCAGCGCAAACGCGGCGCCGTCGAGCAGGGGCACATGGCCGAAGGCCAGGTGCAGGCGGGAGAGGGTCATGAGGGCCATACCGGCATTGTCGGCGCTGGGCGCACCCCCGGGCGCACCCCCGGGGACTTAAGGCCGCGCAGGCACCGACACGTCGAAGGCCAGGGTGATGAACAGGCCCTGCCAGACCGGTTCGGCCAGACCGGGCACCGGCGGCGTGATCTCGATCCCGCGCAGCAGCCAGCGCCCGGCCGAGGGCGCCTTCAGGCGTACCCGGCCACGATCGTCGGTACGCCGCCACAGGCCCGAACGAGACGTGTGCAGCCTGAACTCCACCGGGAACTGGGGCAGGGGCTTGCCGTCCTTGAGCACCAGGAACTCGAGTTCATCGCCCACGCTCGGCGCTTTCTGCGGTTGCAGCATGAGCGCGTCCATGCCCATGCCCGAGGGCTGGGGTGGTGAGGCGGCCGCCTGGGCATCGGTAAACCATTCGATCCGGGCGTGCTTCACATAACGCTCGCGCCAAGGCTGTCCGCGCGCCTTTTGGGCGGCCCAAGCCTGGCGCACAGCGGCCGGTGGCATCGCTTCCCTGAAGTAAAGCTCCACCAGTTCATCGGCCAACTCAAGCTCAAAGGGCTCAAGCTGCGCCCAGCAACTCACCCGCGACGCGCGCGGCAGGTCCTGGGGTGTGGAGACCATGAGATCCGCGGCCTGCGGCTCGGCCAGGACCAAGGGCCCCAAGGCGGCGGCATCGGCCTGGCACCCGCTGCGCACCAGGGTGTGCAGTTCGTTGCGTGAGTCGAACACAGGAAACTGGTCGCCCGTGCCCAGCGCCATCACCGGGCGCTGCGGCAGAGGAGAAGCGCGTCGTTCGAACCAGGTGTCATGGGCCCAGGCGCCTGACGCGATGGCCACGGCGACACAGGCCATCAAGGCCTGGAGCACACGCGCGCCAGCACGGCGGATCGAGGCGAACCGCAGAATCCTTCGCAGCATCACGGCCGCGCCGGCGACTGGCTCGGGGGCGTGGACGGGCCGGGCTTGAACAAGGGCGTCGCGTTGGCGCGCCGTGTCACCACCGCCACCTCCAGCGCGTCGATGAAGCAGGCCGCCACATCGAAGCCGGTCTGGTCCGTGATCTCGGCAAAGCAAGTGGGGCTGGTGACGTTGATTTCCGTGAGACGGTCGCCGATCACATCCAGTCCCACCAACAACAGGCCACGCGCGGCCAAGACCGGGCCGAGCGCCTGCGCAATCTCGCGGTCGCGGGTACTGAGCTCGCGGGCCTCGCCACGGCCCCCGGCGGCCAGGTTGCCGCGAACCTCGTTGCCCTGTGGAATACGGGCCAGGCTGTAGGGAACGGGCTGGCCGCCGATCACCAGCACGCGCTTGTCGCCCTCCGCAATGGCCGGCAGGTAGCGCTGCACCATCACCGTCTGTGCGCCGTGACGGTTGAGGGTCTCGATGATGCTGCCCAGGTTCAGTCCATCCTCGCGCACGCGAAAGATGCCCATTCCCCCCATGCCGTCCAGCGGCTTGAGGATGATGTCGCCGTGCTCGGCATGGAAACGGCGAACATCGGCGGCGTCGCGCGTGACCAGGGTGGGTGCGATGAACTCGGGGAACTCGAGGATGGCAAGTTTTTCGGGGTGGTCGCGCAGCGCCTGCGGGCTGTTGAAGACACGCGCGCCCTCGCGTTCAGCCTGGCTCAGCAGGTGGGTGGCATAGAAGTACTCGCTGTCGAAGGGCGGGTCCTTGCGCATGAGCACCGCGTCCACCTCGGCCAGCACCTGGGGACGCTCGTCGGGCGCAGCCTGTGCGGCTGTGAACCATTCGTAGGGGTCCACCGGCGTGTCGAGCACGGCAACGTCGCGCACGAAGGCGGTGACTTTCTCGCCGCGCACCCAACGAACGTCCTTGGGCTCACAGGCCATCAGCGTGTGGCCACGGCGCTGCGCCTCACGCATCATGGCGTAGGTGCTGTCCTTGGCGATCTTGAAGGACTCCAGCGGGTCGGCGATGAACAACAGCTTCATGGGTGCTCCGGTTGCAGGGGCAACTGTTGCACAAAGGCGCTTTCGCTGCCGGCGCCGGCAGCACGCAGACCGGTCAGATCTCGACCTTGGACCCCAGCTCGACCACGCGGTTGGTCGGCAGCCTCAGGAAATCGGCCGCAGCCGCGGCGTTGCGGTGCATGCTGGCGAAGAGCTTCTCCCGCCACATGGACATGCCTTGGCCCAGCGTGGGGATGACAATGTCGCGGCTGAGGAAATAGCTGGTGTCCATGTCCTCCAGCACCACGCCGTGCGTCTTCAGCAGCGACAGCGCCTGGGGCACATCGGGTTCGTTCTTGAAGCCGAAGTTCAAGGTGACCGCCCAGCAGTCGTGGCCCAGCGGCTGCACCTCCAGACGCTGGTTGAAGCCAACCCAAGGCACATCGTGGTGGCGCACCGTCACGAACAGGTTGCGCTCGTGCAGCACCTTGTTGTGCTTGAGGTTGTGCATCATGGCCGTGGGCGTGAGGCCGGGGTCGGGCGTCATGAACACGGCCGTGCCGCTCACGCGGGTGGGGGGGTGCACGAAGACGGCGTCCAGGAAGTCCTGAAGCGAGATGGCCTCGTCGCGCAGACGTTCGCGCAGCAGGGCCGACCCCTGGCGCCAGGTGAGCATCAGGGTGAACATGGCCACACCGATGGCCAGTGGGAACCAACCGCCGGCCAATAGCTTGAGCAGGTTGGAGGCCAGGAAGGCCACGTCGATGATGAAGAAGAAGATGGTGGCCAGAACGCACAGCGGCAGCGGGTACTTCCAGCCGTAGCGGATGACGAAGAAGGTCATCACCGTGGTGATGGTCATGTCGATGGTAACGGCCACGCCATAGGCACCGGCCAGTTTGCTCGACGAACCGAAGAAGGAGACGGCCACCACCACGAAGGCGAACAGCATCCAATTGATGAAGGGCACGTAGATCTGACCAGTGTCGCGCACCGAGGTGTGCAGGATGCGCATGCGCGGCAAGATGCCCAACTGGATGGCCTGCTTGGTGACCGAGAAGGCCGCGGTGATCAGGGCCTGCGAGGCCACGATGGCCGCCAGGGTGGCCAGCACGAACAGCGGTATCTCAGCCCACTCGGGAGCGATCAGGTAGAAGG
>JBEAWD010000117.1:0-9157 GCA_041160585.1 Pseudomonadota bacterium
CCCCAACCTGCCCCTGCGTCCACAGCCATACCGTCACGCCGGCCGTGCTGCCGATGAGCGCCATACTCAGCACGTGGTTGGTGATCTCCACGCCCGTGATCAAGCGCATCTGCGCATGCACGGAACCCATGAACTCCTGCATAGCCCCTTTGGCGAAGGTGGCCTCGCGCCGCCCGTGGCTGAAGAGCTTGACGGTGGCGATGTTGGTGTAGGCATCGGTGATGCGCCCCACCATGAGCGAGCGCGCATCCGCCTGCGCCTTGGCCACCTTGCCCAGGCGCGGCACGAACCACACCAATGCCAATACGTACAGGGCCAGCCAACCGAGGAAGGGCAGCAGCACCCAGGCATCAAACGAGCCGACCACCGCCACCATGGTAATGAAGTAGATGCCGACGAAGACCATGATGTCGGCCACGATCATCCAGGTGTCGCGCACCGCCAGCGCCGTCTGCATCACCTTGGTGGCCACGCGCCCGGCAAACTCATCCTGGTAGAAGGCCAGGCTCTGGCCCAGCATGTGTCGGTGGAAGACCCAGCGCAAACGCATCGGGAAGTTGCCAGCCAACGCCTGGTGCTTGATCAGGGTCTGAACCAGAACCAGCAGCGGACTGGCCAGGAGAATGCCGCCCAACAACAGCATGTTCGTGCGCTGGCGCTCCCACAACTCGTCCACGGGCGTTTGTGTGAGCCAGTCCACCACGTTGCCCAGCATCGCAAACAACAGGGCCTCGAACATGCCGATGGCCGCCGTGCACAGCGTCATGCCCAGAATGAGCGGCCGCATGCCCTGCGTAGCCGACCACAGGAAGGCAGCGAAACCCTGGGGGGGCGTGGCCGGGTCGCCCTCCGGATAGGGGTCGACCCGCTTTTCGAAGAAGGACAGCACCGGCTAACCGCCTACTTAAAGCTTGAACTCCAGGCCCACACGCAGGTTCATGGGCGTGCGCTCGATCAGACGCCCCGCTTCACGGGTGGTGTCGGTGACCACCACGCTGCCCGTGACGTAATCGCGCACGACGAAGTTGCTCGCCGTCAGGCGCAACAAGGTGTTGCGGTTGAGGTTGACCGTGGCGTAGGCATCCCACACCCTTTTCAGCCCCACCTCCCGGAACTGCGTGTCGGTGATACGGGTGTCGTATCCCGGGGTCAGGTTCACACTGCTGCCGATGTTCAGCGGCAGCCCCGGAACCCGGTAGTCGCCCCCGAGGTTCAGCGTCCCGCGAGGCTGCTCATCCAGGCGCGCATTTGGGCCGGGGACCGCATCGACCTTGGAGTTGAAGACGCTCAGGTTGCTTCGCACATCGATGCGGGGCGCTCCGCTGACCAACTCGCTCAAGCGGAACTTCGCCTCCAGTTCGATGCCTTGGGTGTAGGCGCCGCCGACATTTTGCGGACGCGACACCCATCGAGGCACCGTTGACCACGGCACGTTTTCCAAGGCCGTGACGTTGCGGATGTAATCCTTCAACTCGCGGTGGAACACGTTGGCGCTGAGGATGCCGCCGTTGCTGAGGTAACGCTCAATGGCCACATCGATGCCGGTGGCCAATTCGGGCCGCAGGTCCGGGTTGCCGGCACGGTCGGCCTGGGTGGCCGAGTTGGGTCCCGGCGCCGGCAGGCGTGTGTTCAGCAAAGGGCGGGAGATCAGGTTCTGCAGCGTGGGCGACTTGTAGCTGCGTGTCAGGCTCACCCGGATCTGGTCACGGCCCTTGGGATCGAACTTCCACACCGTGTGCGCCAATGGTGTCCACACACTGCTGCGGTTGCGGCTGGTGCCCAGCCCGCTGTCACCCTCGGTGGTGATTCCCTCCCAACGCAGGCCGGCATAGGCCGACCACTGGGGGCTGAAGCTCCACTCGTCCTGTGCGTATGCCGCCAGACGCTGCGAACGGGCAGACACGTTCTCGCCGAAGTCGGCCAGCAGCGGGCGTCCGTTCTGCAGCGTGGTGCGGTTCTCATCGCGCTGGTTCTGCTCCACCTCAAAGCCACCCACCAGGCTGTGCTGGTTTTCCAGCAGGCGCGAAGCCTTGAAGTTCAGCGAAGCGCCCCTGTCGGTGATGGCCGCATCGTCATCCAACACACGCACGGGCGTGAGCGAGCCCACACCGAACTCGCGGCGCAGGTTCTGGTTGTCGAAGCGGTTGCGGTTGGCACTCATGCGCCACTCGGTGCGGGTGTCGCCAAAGCGCAGGTTGAGATTCGCGCCCACGCGGGCCAGTTCAAACACACCACTGCCGTTGGACTCGCTGGTCGCATAGGGCGCGGGAATGCTGCCCACCGATTGGGTCAGCGTGCTGGTGCGGTCGGTGGTGCCGGTAGACCGGATAAACATGGGCATGATCAGGGCCGAGTCGCCCTTCTCGCCACGCCACTGCAGGCGGCCGTTGACGTTGAAGCCGTCACGCTTGCTCAAGGCCCGCGCGCTCTCCTCCTGGGCCAAGAGCGTGCGGCCGGTCGCCAAGTCAGTGGAGGTGGTCTGCGCCACATTGCGGTCGTCGGTGTCGCGCTTGAAGGCCGTGGCGGTGAAGTTGTAGATCCAGCGCTCACCGATGGTGTCGTTGCGCGTCCAGGAAGCCCCCGGCTGCCACTGCCCACGTTCGTGACCCAGCCCGAGGCGGACGTCGTTCAGGCGACGCCGAAACCCCTCGCGCATCACGATATTGATCGTGCCGCCGATGGCGCGCGCACCCGTCTCGGCGGTAGGCGCACGCAGGATCTCGATGCGTTCGATCTGATCGGGTGCCACGTTTTCCAATGAGAAGCCCGGCGGTACGCGTTCGCCATCCATCAGGATCTGTGTGTAGCCCGCCCCCAGGCCGCGCATGCGCGGTGGGCCACCACGGCCCGGCGCCCCGGGCATGGTGATCCCCGGCAGGCGACGCAGGATTTCCAGCGTGTTGGCGTCGCCGAACTGTTCGAGCTCCTGCCGGCCGATCACGATCTTGGAGGCCGTGGCGTTGCGGCGTTCAGCCTGATCGGACGGACGACCGCTGGTGACATCCACCCGTTGCGTGGCACTGGGAGGCGCCGGGGGCTTGGGCTGGCCTTCAGGCGCCCCCGCCGGCGGCGGATTGGTTTGTGCCTGCAGGGACAGGCTCAGGGTCATCAGGCAGGCGCACAGAGCGGTGGCCTTCATGGAGAAGGGGATCATGTTCATGGTCCAGGCTTGGCCGGTGGGCAAAGCGGTTGAAACGGATGCCGCAGTGGCATGGTGTGAAACAGTGAGACTGCAGCATGCCCAGTGGGCCGGTAGGCCCGTGGCGGGTGCGCGACAAAGCACCACCCTGCATTGTGGCCCAGCCAGCGCACCGACATGTTGCCGGATTGCAAAGTCCCTGCGAGCCCGACAATCCAGCCTCTTCATGATGCAGATTCCCCCTTCGGCCCTGGACTACCGCCCAACACTGGGGCTTCCGCGTGTGGTGCACGAGGATGCCCAGGTGCTGGTGGTGGACAAGCCGCCGGGCCTGTTGTCGGTACCTGGCCGACTGCCCGAACACCATGACAGCGCCTTGTCGCGGCTTCAGGCCGTCTTCGGTCAGCTGTGGGTGGTGCACCGACTGGACATGGACACCTCAGGCTTGATCGCCTACGCACGAACCCGCGAGGCGGCGGCTCACCTGGGGCGTCAGTTCGAACGGCGTACCGTCCAGAAGCGCTATGAGGCTCTGGTGTGGGGACGTCCCCCTTCGCCGCGTGGTGTGATCGCCCTGCCTCTGCGGATCGACTGGCCGCACCGGCCGCGCCAAGTGGTGGACGGGCTGGCCGGCAAACCCTCGGTCACGCATTACGAGTGCGTGCCCATCACGCTCGACCCAGTCGCGCCTGCCAGGCTGCTGCTAAGCCCCATCACAGGCCGCTCACACCAGTTGCGTGTGCACCTGAGCGCCATCGGTTTGCCCATCGTGGGTGACCGGTTCTACGGGTCGGTGCTCGACAACGGCCCCGCGGAGGGCGAGCGCCTGATGCTGCACGCATGCACCCTGGTGCTGCAGCAACCCACCGATGGGCAAGTGCTCCGTCTCGACGCCCCGCCGGGCTTCTGACCCGGCAAGCGCTGCCCGCGTCAGGCCTGCTGCTGGGCCGCCAGGGCTGCCCCTTGGGCCAATGCGCGCAGCTTGGCCTCGGCAACCTCGCGGCTCATGGGGGCCATTCCGCAATTCGTGCAGGCAATCAGCCGATGGCGCGGCACGAACTGCAGCGCCTTGCCGATGGTCTGAGCCACTTCCTCAGGCGTTTCCACCTGTTCGCTGGCCACATCGATGACGCCCACCATCACGTCCTTGCCCTTGAGGAGGGCCATCAGTTCGGGCGGCACATGCGAATGGATGCATTCCAAGCTGACCTGGTCGATGGAACTGGCGGCCAGGGCGGGAAACACGGCTTCGTACTGCCGCCACTCATGGCCCAGGCCCTTCTTCCAATCGATGTTGGCCTGAATCCCATAGCCATAGCAGATGTGTACAGCGGTGCGGCAGGTCAGGCCCTGCGCGGCGCGCTCCAGGGCCTTCACACCCCAATCGGCCGCTTCGGCCATGTACACATTGAAGGCGGGTTCATCGAACTGAACGATGTCCACACCATCGGCCTGCAGGGCCAGGGCCTCCTGGTTGAGCAGTTCGGCAAAGGCCATGGCCATCGTCACCCGGTCGCCATAGAAGCGGTCGGCCACGGTGTCGACGATCGTCATTGGGCCGGGCAGCGTGAACTTGATCTGCTTGCGGGTGTGGGCCCGAAGGAAGCGCGCTTCGGCCTCGTGGACACGACCCTTGAGCTTCAGCGGGGCCACCACCTGGGGCACCATGGCCTTGTAGCGATCGGCCCGAATGCCCATCTCCACCTTGTGCTCGAAGTCGATGCCTTCGACCCGTTCCAGAAAACCGTGCACGAAGTGTTGGCGCGACTGCTCGCCATCACCAATCACGTCCAGGCCTGCATCCTCCTGTGCCTTGATCCACAGCCGTGTGGCATCGAGCTTGGCCTGTGCCAGCTCATCGCCCTGCGCGCGCCACTGCGGCCACAGCTTATGGGTCTCGGCCAACCAAGCGGGTTTGGGCAGGCTGCCGGCGATTGCGGTTCGGAACATGGTGTCAAGCCTCTTCTGGGATCAGGCCGCGGTCGCGCAGCATGGGCTCCACCCGTGCATCGCGCCCACGAAACTCACGGTAGGTCTGTCCGGGCTCTACGCGGTTGCCGGCCGAATAGATGCACTTGAGCAGGCGCTGCGCGGTACCGGGGTCGAATATGTCACCTGCTTCCTTGAACGCCTGGAAAGCGTCGCAGTCGAGCACTTCAGCCCACAGGTAAACGTAATACCCCGCAGCGTACGACGAACCGGAAAACAGATGCTGGAAGTGGGTGAAGCGGTGGTTCAGACCCACGCCCTGGGGTAGCCCGTAGCGTTTGAGGACATCGGCCTCAAAAGCCACCGGGTCAGAGGGCAATTCGGCAGCACCCAATCCATGCACCGCCATGTCGGTCAAGGCACTGGCCGTGTAGCGAACGGTCTCGTAGCCTTGGCCGAAGTTGCGCGCAGCCTGAAGCTTGTCGATCAGGGCCTGGGCAATGGGCTCGCCGGTTACCACGTGGCGCGCATGCTCTTGCAGGACCTGGGGCTGGCCCATCCAATGCTCGAACAGTTGCGAGGGCAGCTCGACAAAGTCCCGCAACACCTGCGTACCCGACAGGCGCTCGTAGCGCACGCTGGACAGCAAGCCATGCAAACCGTGTCCGAACTCATGGAACAAGGTGCGCACGTCGTCGAAGCTCAGGAGAGTGGGTTGGCCTTGCGGGGCCTTGGCGAAGTTGTTGTTGTTGACGATGATGGGCAGGGTGGTTGCCAGACCGCGCCCCTCGGCCAGATCGGGCAGGCCTGATTGCATGCGGTAGGCACTCATCCAGGCGCCGCTTCGCTTGGTGGGGCGCGCAAAGTTGTCGTGCAGGAACAGGCCCACAGCGGTGCCGTCCTCGCGCGTCACCTCGTAGCCCTTGACGTCCGGGTGATACAGCAGCAGATCAGGACGGTGCTTGAACCGGATGCCGAACAGGCGATGCGCGCAGTCGAAGGCCGCTTGCACCATGCGATCCAGCGAGAAGTAGGGCTTGACCTGCGCGTCGTCGATCGCGTAGGTGCTGTGGCGGACCTTTTCGGCCCAATAGCGCCAATCCCAAGCTTCAATCGGACCGGTTTGCCCGAGGGAGGCCTTGAGCGAAAGCAGCTGCGCCCGCTCGGCCTCTACGGCCGGCAACGCCCGCGTCCACACGTCGCTCAACAGGTCCATCACGGCAGACTGCCGGCGCGCCATGGTGTCTTCCAAGGCGTAGTCGGCATAACAGCGGTGGCCGTGAAGGGCAGCCTGCTCGGCGCGAAGCTTGAGGATCTCGGCCACGATCGTGCGGTTGTCGGTTTCGCCCTCATGTTCGCCGCGAGAAGTCCAGGCACGCCACGCCTTCTCTCGCAGATCCCGCCGCTCGCTGAAGGTGAGAAAGGGCACGATCAAGGACCGTGACAGCGTGATCACATGGCCTTCCAAGCCACGCATCCGCGCGGCATCAGCGGCCGCATCACGCACAAAGCCCGGCAACCCAGCCAAATCCGCTTCACCCTTTAGGGTCAGCGTGTAGGTGGATTCATCGGCCAGGACGTTTTGACCGAAACGGGTGTGAAGGTCGGCCAGGGTCTCCATCACCTGGGCATACCGAGCCTGTTCCGGCCCCTGCAAGCGGGCCCCGGCGCGCACGAAGTCCAGGTGCACGCGCTCCAGCAACCGCAGCGATTCATCGTCCAGCGCCAGACTGCCGCGAGACTCGTGCAGCGCATCGACCCGCGCGAACAGTGCGGCGTGCATGTACACGGCGTTGTTGTGGGCCGCCAGCGGTTGGGCCAGTCGGCGCTGCGCGGCCTGCAGTTCAGGCGAGGTTTCGGATGCACACAGGTTGTGGAACACACCTTCCAGCCGCGCCAACAGACGACCGGAGGCATCAAAGGCTTCGATGGTGTTGGCGAAGGTCGGGGCCTGGGCCTGTGCGGCAATCGCATCGAGCTCGGCTCGGTGCCCACGGATGGCCTTCTCGAAAGCTGGCTCGAAATCCTCGGCACGGATCCGATCAAACGGCGGCAGACCGAAAGGTGTAGCCCATGGCTGCAGCAGTGGGTTGGGGTGTGGGGCTTGTTGTTGAATGCTCATGACACTGAAAGGCGTTTCGAATTGGGCTGTCGGTGTTTCACTTGCCCGCGCGAATGGCCTTCTCGTCGTCCTCGCGGTAGGGCCGGTCGGCACAGTCGCGCCGCCAGTCGGCCGAGGCTGCGGTCATGTCTTCGCCGTCCTGGGTGTGCCGTGTCTTGCGTTGGTTCCATTCGGCGGCCCGATCCTCGGCAGCCTTGGCTTTCACGGCAAACGCCTTGATGGCATCTTCGTAGCCCTCCAGGAGCTGCTCGCGCTCTGCATTGAGCGCCTTGCGCTCGGCTTCGAGCGCGGGGATCTGCTTGCGCAGTTCCTCGAGCTGTCGGCCTTCGCTGGTGGTCATTCGGGTCTTGCCGCTGAGCTCACCCATGAGCCTGTTGAAGGTCTCAACCTTTTGTCCATAGGCCACCATCTTCGGCTGGAACTCTCGGATTCGCGTGGCACGCGCCTCGAGGCTGGCCCGTTCGGCACGGATGGCTTCAAGGGTCTGCTCAATCTGGGGGCGCTCGGCGTTGATCGCGGTCGCTTGATCGTCCAGGTCCTTGGAACGGGCCTTGAGGTCATCGTTGCGCTTGAGGCAGGCGCGCAATTCCTCACGCGACATGATCTTCTTGCCGCCGACGGTTGCCGGCGTCGCGGCAGGTGCAGCCGCAGCCGCAGCCGCCGGCTTGGGCGCAGGGGCAGCCTTTGCCGGCGCGGCGCCCGCACCGGCGGGGGTCTGGGCTTGTGCGGATGCACAAACATGGGCCAGGAGAGCACACATCACGGCGCCCACGAATGCGGTGGAGGTATTACCCGACGTGGGCGAGCCAAGGAAGGGGGGACGCGAATTCATTTGCTGCGAGGCCGCTGATGCGGCGTTTGGGTGAACGACACATGACCGGGTCGGAACCCGGACTTGCTGAGGGACACCGCGCACCGACGTGGCCATGCCAGTGGGCGCGACAAGGTGGTGGAGCTTACGCCGAATTGAGCCGAAGTCGCGGCTTCAAGCCCCTGACGCCAAGCGGTTTTCTTCCTCTTGCAGCAAGCGCCACATCACCTTGCCTGAACCGCTCTTGGGCAGGCGATCCACAAAACGCACCATGCGGGGCACCTTGTAGGCCGCCATATGCTCGCGCGCCCAATCGATGATGGCCTGTTCGGTGGCCTGCTCACGCGCTTCGGGCCGCAAGACCACCACCGCCTTGACGGTTTCTCCGCGGTAGGCGTCCTTGGCCGAGATGATGCAGGCCTCCAGCACCAGGGGGCATTTGTAGAGCAGCAACTCGACCTCAGTGGGCCACACCTTGAAGCCGCTGGCGTTGATCATCCGCTTGAGTCGGTCGGTGATGAAGAAGTAGCCGTCCTCGTCGATACGGCCCAGGTCGCCCGTGCGAAAGAAGCGCTTGCCGTTGAGCTCGATGAAGGCCTTCTCGGTGGCCTCGGTGTGCTTCCAATACCCTTTGAACACCATCGGTCCATGCGTGACGATCTCGCCAGACTCACCCTGTGGAAGTTCCTCAAGCGTTTGGGGGTCGATGATGCGTGAGTCGACACCGAAGATGGGGATGCCCAGACACTGGAGCTTGGGCCGCTCAGGCGGGTTCGAGTGGCTCGGTGCGGCGGTCTCGGTCAGGCCATAGCCCTCGGCGAACTTCAGGTTGAACTCATCAAGCAGGCGCTGCGCCACCGCCTGCGGCATGGCCGCGCCACCGCCGGCCAGCACCATCAGGCTGGACAAGTCGAACTGCCGATAGTTCGGGCTGCCGAATAGATCGATGATCATGGTGGGAATGCAGACCCACACCGTCACCTTGTGGAGGGAGATGAGCCGCCCGGCGAGTTCGCGGTCCCATCGCGGCATCACCACCAGCGTGGCCCCCGTGTAGATGGGCATGAGCACGCCGTACAGCATGCCGGTGATGTGGAACATGGGCACCACCGCCAAGGACACGGTGTCCTGGCTGGTGTGCACGAAGCTGCCCACC
>JBEAWD010000146.1:0-2961 GCA_041160585.1 Pseudomonadota bacterium
CTAAGAAAGTCGGCCACTTGCATGCGCGGAGTGTGTCCTCGGGATATGACGGATTGATGTGAAGCCGTCTTGGCCATCGCCGTCCCATGGCGACAGAGTGGACCTTCACAAGGGCGTCACACGCAAGGCGCAGTATTCACGCTCCTCCCACGGCGTCACCCAGTGCGATGAGCCTGCAACTGCCCCTGACAACGCAAGAGCGGGATCTGCTGATCGCGCGCCTAGAGCAAGACCTTCTGGATGGCTACGACGAGGAGTTCGAACTCGAGATCGAGGACGAAGATCACGCTCGCGTGGGCGGCGGTCATCAGGTTGAGGGCGCCTTGCCTCGTTCGGTCTATTTCAGGGAACTCTTTCGGCTGCAGCGAGAACTCGTCAAGCTGCAGGAATGGGTGGTGCGGGAAGGCCGCAAGGTGGTGATCATCTTCGAAGGCCGTGACTCGGCCGGCAAGGGTGGTGTCATCAAGCGCATCACCCAACGCCTGAACCCGCGCGTATGCCGCGTGGTGGCCCTGCCCGCGCCCAACGACCGCGAGCGCACCCAGTGGTACTTCCAGCGATATGTCCCGCATCTGCCTGCGGCCGGCGAGGTGGTGTTGTTCGACCGCAGTTGGTACAACCGTGCGGGTGTGGAAAGCGTGATGGGCTTCTGCACGTCGGAGGAGGTCGAGGAGTTCTTCCGCTCGGTTCCTGAGTTCGAGCGCATGCTGGTCCGATCGGGCATTCAACTCATCAAGTACTGGTTTTCCATCACCGACGAAGAGCAGCATCTGCGCTTTCTTTCTCGCATCCATGACCCCCTCAAGCAATGGAAGCTGTCGCCCATGGACCTGGAAAGTCGCCGCCGCTGGGAGGACTACACGCGGGCCAAGGAACTGATGCTGGAGCGCACCCACATCCACGAGGCTCCTTGGTGGGTGGTGCCGGCGGTAGACAAGAAGCGCGCCCGGCTGAACTGCATCGCCCACCTGTTGGGCCACTTTAGTTACGAAGAGATTCCCCGACCCGAGGTGGTGCTGCCCGAGCGTGTGCGCCACGAGGACTACCTGCGTCACCCTGTGCCTGAGTCGATGCTGGTACCCAACCGGTATTGAACTGGGCTACAGCCCTAGGTTCATGATGGACGTGCCGAGTTGTCACAAAACCATCACAAACGCTCACTATTCTCACCCTCAATGTTTAACCCCAAAAGGAGTTTGTTGATGAAGATCACCAGTCTGGCCGCCCTGTTGGCACTGACCGCATTCACGGCCCTTCCGGCTGCTGCACAGGATGTGACAGGTGCCGGCGCCTCGTTTCCCGCCCCCGTGTATTCCAAGTGGGCCGATGCCTACAACAAGGCCACCGGCGCCCGTGTGAATTACCAGTCGGTGGGCTCTGGCGCGGGCATCCGCCAGATCAAGGGCAAGACGGTCGACTTCGGCGCCACCGACGCGCCGCTGAAGGACGATGAACTGGCCAAGGACGGCCTGATGCAGTTCCCCACCGTGATCGGTGGCGTGGTGCCCGTGGTGAACATCGCCGGGATCAAGCCTGGCGAAATGCGGATGACCGGGCAGTTGCTGGGTGACATCTACCTGGGCAAGATCACCAAGTGGAACGACGCCGCCATTGCGGCGTTGAACCCGGGCGTGAAGTTGCCTGATGCCGCCATTTCCGTGGTGCGCCGCGCCGACGGTTCGGGCACCAGCTTCCTGTTCACCAATTACCTGTCCAAGGTGAACGCCGAGTGGAAGGAGAAGGTTGGTGAAGGCACGGCGGTGAACTGGCCCACCGGTGCGGGCGGCAAGGGCAACGAAGGCGTTTCGGCCTTCGTTCAACGACTGCCGAATTCAATCGGCTATGTCGAGTACGCCTACGCCAAGCAAAACAAGATGTCCCATGTGCTGATGCGCAACAAGGACGGCGTGTTCGTCGCGCCGGATGACTTGAACTTCAAGGCGGCTGCAGCCGGTGCGGAGTGGAGCAAGTCGTTCTACCAGATCCTGACGGACCAGCCGGGCAGGGATTCCTGGCCTATTACGGGGGCCACGTTCATCCTGATGCACACCACGCAGGACAAGCCGGCTCAAGCCACGTCGGCGCTCAAGTTCTTCGACTGGGCCTACCGCAATGGCGACAACATGGCAGTTGAGCTGGAGTATGTGGTCCTGCCCGACGCCGTGAAGAACTTGGTCCGCAACTCGTGGGCCAACATCAAGGATGCAGCGGGTAAGCCCGTGGCCACCCGGTAAGCGACTCATCGACTGTCGCGATGCAAACAAAGGGCCATCACTTGGTGATGGCCCTTTCATTCACTGAGTGAATCCATGACCGCTACGGCCACATCCAACGGGGAGTCCTCGATGACGAACGCCCGATCCCGCACCACAGCCCCGAAGCCACCGGGTTCGCACGCTGTCAACACCCCCTGGATGGATACCGTGTTTTCGGCCGTCGCCACCGGGGCCGCTTGGTTGACCCTGGGCCTGATGATCGCCATCATCGTTTCTTTGGTGATCGGCGCGGGACCTGCGCTCGAGAAGTTCGGCTTTGGCTTCCTCACCTCGGCGGTGTGGGACCCGGTGGGCAACCAATACGGTGGCCTGGTGATGATCTACGGCACGCTGGCCACCTCGCTGATTGCCTTGGTGATCGCGGTGCCGGTGTCCTTCGGCATTGCACTGTTCCTCACCGAACTGTCGCCGGGCTGGCTCAAGCGCCCGCTGGGCATCGCCATTGAACTGCTGGCGGCGGTGCCTTCCATCGTGTACGGCATGTGGGGTCTGCTGGTCTTCGGCCCGGTGTTGGCCACCTATGTGCAGCAACCCCTGCAGGCGGCCTTCACTGGTGTGCCGGTGCTGGGCGCGCTGGTGGCGGGGCCGCCGGTGGGCATCGGCATCCTGTCGGCCGGCATCATCCTGGCCATCATGATCATTCCCTTCATCGCCTCGGTGATGCGCGATGTGTTCGAGGTCACAC
>JBEAWD010000165.1:0-7228 GCA_041160585.1 Pseudomonadota bacterium
TACTGGGAGTGGGCGAGGAGTTCTCGCCCCAGCGGCCCCTGGCCGTGGTGCATGCGGCTTCAAAGGAGGCCGCACAGCAGGCCGCGCGTGAGGTGGCCGCGGCGTTCGAATGGGCTGAAGCCGGTGCCGCGGTGGCTACCCCGCCCCTGGTGCACGAGTTGCTGATGCCGCCGGCCTGAGCGCTACTTCGTTCCGTAAATCCGATCGCCCGCATCGCCCAGACCCGGCAGGATGTAGCCGTGTTCATTGAGCTGACGGTCGATCGCGGCGGTGAACACCGGCACATCGGGGTGGGCTTGACGGAAGGTGCGCAGGCCCTCGGGTGCGGCCAGCAGGCACACGAAACGGATGGACTTCGGCTTCGTGGCCTTCAGGCGCGTCACGGCCGCCACGGCCGAGTGGCCCGTGGCCAGCATGGGATCGAGCACGATGGCATCGCGCTCGGGCATGCCAGCGGGCATCTTGAAGTAGTACTCCACGGCCTGCAGCGTGTCGGGGTTGCGGTACAGGCCCACATGCCCGACGCGGGCGCCGGGCACCACGTCGAGCATGCCCTCGAGCAGTCCCGCTCCGGCACGCATGATCACCACGAACACCGTCTTCTTGCCATCGATGACCGGTGATCTCATCCGCTCCAGGGGCGTGTCGATCTCGATCAGGTGCGTGGGCATGTCGCGCGTGACTTCATAGGCCATGAGCAGGCTGATTTCCTGCAGCAGGCGCCGGAAGCTGGAAGAACTGCGCTCCTTTTCGCGCAGCAGCGTGAGCTTGTGCTGGATCAGGGGATGGTCCATCACTTGAACGCCGGGCAGGGGTGATGGCGATGGAGCCGCTCCTGTGGACACTTCGGGGCTCGAGCGGGCGTCTTTCATGGGCTGGGCCTCCTTGGGAATTGGCAGGTCAGATGTTCGCATCTTGCCGGGCGCAGCCCAATCTCGATTTCGGCCGCAGTCCCAGGCCACACATCCCGGCACCAAGCCGCCCCGCCTAAAATTGCCGATCAATCCCTCTGGCCGCCATGAACCTGTCTCCCCTTACCGCCTTGTCGCCGTTGGACGGCCGCTATGCCTCCAAGGTGGCCGCCCTGCGCCCGCTGTTGTCGGAATTCGGGCTCATGCACCGGCGTGTGCAGGTGGAGGTGGAGTGGTTCATCGCCCTGAGTGACGCGGGCTTTGCGGAGTTCAAGCCGCTGAGCGAGGCGGCGCGGGGCCTGCTGCGGGGCTTGGTGCTGCGGTTTTCCGAAGCCGACGCGCAGGCCATCAAGGACATCGAGAAGACCACCAACCACGATGTGAAGGCGGTGGAGTATTGGCTCAAGGGGCGATTCGAAGGCCATGCCGAGCTGAAGGCGGCCGGGGAGTTTGTGCATTTCGCCTGCACCAGCGAAGACATCAACAACACGAGCCATGCCCTGATGCTCAAGGGCGCACGCGAGCAGGTGCTGCTGCCCGCCTTGGACGGCATCGTGCAGCACCTCACAGGCATGGCGCACGCCTTGGCGGCGGTGCCCATGCTCAGCCGCACCCACGGCCAGACGGCCAGCCCCACCACGGTGGGCAAGGAACTCGCCAACGTGGTGGCCAGGCTGCGCATCGCACGCGAGCGCATCGCGCAGGTGCCGCTGCCGGCCAAGATGAACGGCGCGGTGGGCAACTACAACGCGCACCTGGCGGCGTGGCCAACCTTTGATTGGGAGCGCTTTGCCCGTGGCGTCGTGGAAGAGCGGCTGGGCTTGGCCTTCAACCCCTACACCATCCAGATCGAGCCGCACGACGGCATGGCCGAGCTGTTCGATTCGATCACCCGCTGCAACACCATCCTCATCGACTTTGCGCGCGACGTGTGGGGCTACATCTCGCTGGGTTACTTCAAGCAAAAGACCAAGGAAGGCGAGATCGGCAGCAGCACGATGCCGCACAAGGTCAACCCCATCGACTTCGAGAATGCCGAAGGCAATCTCGGGCTGGCCAATGCGATGCTGACGCACCTGTCGCACAAGCTGCCGATTTCACGCTGGCAGCGCGACCTGACCGACTCCACCGTGCTGCGCAACATGGGCGTGGCCTTCGGTTACGCCGTGCTGGCCTGGGACAGCCTGCAGCGTGGACTGTCCAAACTTGAGGTCAACGAGGCCGCATTGGCTGCGGACTTGGATGCCGCCTGGGAGGTGCTGGCCGAGCCGATCCAGACCGTGATGCGCCGCTACGGTTTGCCCAATCCCTATGAACAGCTCAAGGCCCTGACCCGCGGCAAGGCCATCACGGCCGAGGCGATGGCGGCATTCATCGACAGCTTGGCCCTGCCTGAAGCGGAGAAGGCGCGTTTGAAGGCGATGACACCGGGCGCGTACACGGGTGCTGCTGCAGAATTGGCGCGGCGGATTTGAGGGCGGTGTGATCACCCACGCGGCGCTTTGCAGCATCACTGAGCAGGATCGGTCTTCCACATGAAATTCACCCAGATGCTGCAGGCTGTGGCCCAACGCCAGGACTCCATGCTGTGCGTGGGCCTGGACCCGGAGCCCTCGAAGTTTCCTGGCGCATGGAAGGGTGATGCCTCGCGCATCTTCGACTTCTGCGCGGCCATCGTGGACGCCACGCGCGACCTGGTCTGCGCCTTCAAGCCACAGATCGCTTACTTCGCCGCGCACCGCGCCGAAGATCAGCTGGAGCGGCTGATGGCCCACATCCGGCGCAATGCGCCGGATGTGCCCGTGATCCTGGACGCCAAGCGAGGCGACATCGGCAGCACCGCCGAGCAGTACGCGCGCGAGGCCTTCGTGCGCTACCAGGCCGATGCGGTGACGCTGTCGCCCTTCATGGGCTTCGATTCGATCGAGCCCTACCTGTCGTATTCGGACAAGGGCCTGATCCTGTTGTGCCGCACCTCCAACGCCGGTGGTTCCGACCTGCAGGCACAGCGTCTGGTCAATGAAGACGGCACGCCGGGTGAGCGGGTGTACGAGCGCGTGGCGCACCTGGCAGCGGGCGCCTGGAACCGCACCGGTCAGTTGGGCCTGGTGGTCGGGGCGACCTTCCCGCAGGAGTTGGCGCGGGTGCGTGAACTCGCGCCCACCTTGCCGCTGCTGGTGCCGGGTGTGGGCGCTCAGGGAGGTGATGCCGTGGCCACGGTGAGGGCCGCGGTTCGGCCCGAACTGCCGGGATGCGGCGCTCTGATCGTCAATTCGTCGCGTGCCGTGCTCTACGCCAGTTCTGGCGAAGAATTTGCGCAGGCCGCCCGTGCCGCCGCCTTGGCCACGCGGGACTCACTGCGCCTGGCGGCTGCCCAGGGCCGCTGACCACCCTGTCGATACCGATGGCGTGCGGCCGGCCGCCGGCAAAGGCCTCAGCCGCCCACCGTGACCGCCAGCGACTGAAAGCCCACGCGGCTGCTGCCCACGGTGGCGGTCAGCGTGCCGTGGCCTTCGACCATCAGCGTGATGAAGCGCTCGTGCCCATTGCCGCGGGTCCAGGGCGCGAAGATGCCGGGCCCGCCGTTCAGGCCGTTGCCCCAGCCTTCAAGGTGGCCGATCTCGACCATGCTGGCTTGCGGCGCCACCACCTTCACACCCTGCGTGGCCCAGCTCAAGCGCAGCGGTTCGCTCAAAGGCAGGCCGTGGGCCGAGGGCAGACCCCCCGTGCCGAGGTAGCCTTCGCTGCTGACACGGATTTCAACTCGGGTGTGAGTGCCCACTCTCTCACTTGACACCGCCGCCACGGTGAACCGGGGCGTGAGTGCCGCCACCCGCAGGAAAGCGGCGCTCTGCTCGGCGCAGGTCTGGCCCAGCCGCTCATACGGGGGGTTCCACACGCCCACGCGGGGGTCGTATCCGTTGACCTCGACCTCGCCGAGTTGCGGGTGGGGAACCTTTTGCCAGCGCTTGAAGATACGCCCGGCGTTGTGCTGTTGGTCGAAGGCGTGCAGCTTGCGCAAGTCCTCGCGCGTGAGTTGGCTGTAATGGTCCACGAAGGGCTTCTTGCGCTCGATGCCCAACTGACGGAACAGGTCCCACAGCTCCACCACATAGGCCAACGCACCGCGCTGGTAGTAGGCGTAGTCCGACAGGTCGCCGTGCAGCGGCTTGTCGGGCTCATACAGAAACTCGTGGTAGCCGCTGACCGTGGCGTAACCGGTGTGCTCGGTCATCCACTGCTCGATTTGCTTGTAGATGGCCAGGTCGCCCGGGTTCATCTTCGAATCGGGCTTGTCACCCAGCGGGCGGATCAGCACGCCGCCGAAGGTGTGCAGGTTCAGCCACACCATGATGTTGGGGTGGCGTGTGGCGAAGTCCATCACCGCGCGGGTTTCCGGGGCACTGCCCGGGTAGTGCCCCGCTCCCATCTGCTGCGGCTCGGGCGCCCAGTGGTAGGGGAAGTTGCGGTTGAAGTCGTAGAGGTTGTCGTCAAGGAAACGATGGCCGGGGATGGTGCGGCCATCGAAGTTCTCGATCAGGCCTTCCGGGTAGAGCTTGTAGTACGGGCCAACGTCCTCGGCCAGGCGCGGCACCATCACGGGTGGGTCCAGCGGTGTGCCGTCCTCGCTGCGCAACTCCACGAGTTCACCGTGCGGGCTTTGCAGCCGCATGTAGCCGGCGCGCCCGTCGCCGTTGATGTCCTGGTGCTTCCAATGCGCGTGGCCCTGGTTGCTGCGGTCGTTCACCGGGCTTGAGCGCACATAGCGGCCCAGCGTGAGCACCGCCTCGGCCCCGTCGGGTGAGATGCGCGGCACCACATAGAACAAGCTCTCGCGGATGGCGTGCGCCATGTGGGCGGGCAGGGCCTTGCCGCCGGCCTCGTTGGTGCCCAGGTGGAGGTGGATCACGTCTTCGGCGATGGCCAGGGCCACGCTGGAGCCGCACACCTCGCTGGCGTGCATATTGCCGTCCACCCATACCGCTGGCCGAATGCGGTCGGGGTCAGGGCCGATGGTGATCATCGGAATGCTGCGGCCTTCGGCGCTGGTGCCCAAGGTCGACAGGCGCACGAGCTTCGGGTGATTCTGCGCCCACTGCTCGAGTTGGGCACAGAGTTCGGCGTGGGAGAGGTATTTCTGTCTGAACATGTCGTTGGAGATGGCTGCTGAGACGAGGGGTTCGCGAGGCCTTGGGTCAATCGACCTTGGCGCCCGAGACCTTCTCCACGGCCGCCCACTTGCGGGTCTCGGCGTCGATGAGCCGTGCAAACTCCGAGCTGCTGATGCCGCTGGGGATGGCGCCTTGCGATTGCATACGTTCCTTCAGAGCCGGCGTGCCCATGGCCTTGGCCGCTTCCTGCTGAATGCGGTTGACGATGTCCATCGGCGTGCCGGCCGGGGCCAGAAGGCCAAACCAGCTGGAGGCCTCGTATCCCTTGAGTGTGGGGCCACCTGCCTCTTCCACCGTGGGCACATCCGGCAGAGCCGACGATCGCACGGCGCTGGTGACGGCCAGGGCCTTGAGCTTGCCGCTTCTGATGTGCGGCATGGACGAAGGCAGGTTGTCGAACATCAGGTCCATGTTGCCGCCCATCAGGTCGATGAGCGCGGGGCCCGAACCGCGGTAGGGGAAGTGGACCATGAAGGTGCCGGTCATGCTCTTGAAGAGTTCGCCGGCCAGGTGGATGGACGTGCCGTTGCCGCTGGAGGCCATGTTCAGCTTGCCCGGGTTGGCCTTGGCGTAGCGGATCAGGTCGGCCACCGTGTTGATGCTGTGGCGCTGAGCGAAGGCCGGGTTGATGACCAGCACATTGGGCACGCCGGCCACCAGGGTGACGGGCACGAAGTCCTTGACGTGGTCGTAGGGCATCTTGGGGTACAGCGAGGGATTGATGCTGTGCGTTCCCACGGTACCCATGAGCAGGTGGTGGCCGTCGTTGGCCGACTTGGCCACATCGGCCGAGCCCAAATTGCCACCGGCGCCTGGCTTGTTTTCCACCACGAAGGGCTGGCCGAAGACGCGTTGCAGTTCAGGCGCCATGGCGCGGGCCAGGATGTCGGTGGTGCCAGCCGCCGGGAAGGGGACGACGATGCGCACGGGCTTGCTGGGCCAGGCGGTTTGTGCCTGGGTGAGGGCCGGGAATGCCGACCAGGCGCAAAGTGGAAGGCCGGCGGCGGCCAACAGCAATCGGCGGCGTTGGGAGGTGGTGCGCATGGTGTCTCCGTCAACAGTGGCTAAAGGGGGTGGTGGGTGGTGCGCCCGCAAGCGCTGTGGCCGAGTGTGCACCAAGACACAGGGCAAGCCCGGGTTGCGGGCTGTTCCCACCGGGACGATCCTCACGGGGTTTTCACGGGTTCATGGAGTAGTGAATGATTCGACGTCGTGCTCTGGTTCAAGCGGCGGCCGCCACCCTGGTCGGGCCCTTGGCGGCAGCGGTTCGCGCGCAGGCGGCCTGGCCGTCCCAGCCCATCAAGCTGATGATTGCCTTTCCGGCCGGCGGGCCCACCGACATCACCATGCGTGCCCTGGCCGAAGCGGCCAGCAAGTTGTTGCCGCAGCCGGTGCTGATCGAGAACCGGCCTGGCGCAGGCGGGACCCTGCCGGCGCAGGCGCTGCAGCAGGCCCGGCCCGACGGGCACACGCTGGCGCAGATCCCCCTGGGCGTGTTTCGCCTGCCATACACGCAAAGGATGACCTGGGACCCGTTGAAGGACCTGAGCTACATCCTCGGGATCACGGGTTATGCCTTCGGCGTGGTGGTGCCCAGCGAGTCACCCATCAAGACCTGGGCGGACTTCGTGGCCTATGCGCGGGCGAACCCGGGCAAGCTGAGCTACGGATCCACCGGGGTACTCACCAGCCCCCACCTGACGATGGAAGACATCGCGCAGCGCCTGAACATCGAGCTCAACCACATTCCCTACAAGGGCAGTGCCGACATGATGCAGGCCATTCTGGGCGGGCAGATCATGGCCGCGGCTGATTCGACCGGCTTCGCGCCGCACGTGGCCAGCGGGCGTCTGCGGGTACTCAACACCTGGGGCGCACAGCGCTTGGCCAAGTTCCCCGACGTGCCCACCTTGACCGAGCTGGGCATCCCCTTGGTGCAGGCGTCGCCCTATGGCCTGGCCGGGCCGCGCGGTATGGACGCTGCACTCGTGCAGCGCATCCACGACCTGTTCAAGCAGGCCATGGAGACGCCGGCGCATGTGGAGGCCTTGGCGCGCTACGACCAGGCGCTGATGCACATGAACCCGCAGCAGTACCTGCGCTTTGCCGAGGACACCTTCCGGCGCGAAAAGGCGCTGGTCGAAA